>JAGTSD010000182.1 GCA_018262135.1 Pseudomonadota bacterium
AGCCGCCGCCGAGCAGGTGTTCATGCACCGCAATCCCGATTCGGCGCTCAAGCTGGGGCAGGCCCGGGGCGCGGCGTTGTGCGCGGTGGTGATGGCCGGATTGCCGGTCAGCGAATACGCGCCGCGCGCGATCAAGCAAGCCGTAGTCGGCAGTGGAGCGGCGGACAAGGGACAGGTGCAGCGCATGGTCGCCCTGCTCCTCAATCTGGCGGAACCACCGCAGGCTGACGCCGCCGATGCGCTGGCCGTGGCGATCTGCCACGGTCATACCTGCCAGACTTTGCAACGCTTCGGCGCGGCAGCCACACTGCTGGCCGGGAGACGGCGATGATCGGCCGCCTGCGCGGCTTGCTGGCCTGGAAGCAGCCGCCCTATTTGATGATCGACGCTCAAGGCGTCGGTTACGAACTGGAAGCCTCGCTGACCACGTTCCAGACCCTGCCGGAAGTCGGCGCGGAAGTGACGCTGCTCACCCATCTGGCGGTGCGCGAGGATGCTCACACGCTGTACGGTTTCGCCAGCCCGGCGGAACGCAGCCTGTTCCGCAACCTGATCCGGGTGACCGGCATCGGCCCCCGGCTGGCACTGCTGATCCTGTCGGGAATGAGCGTGGAAATGTTCGGGCGCTGCGTGCGCGAGGGTGATTCCGCCTCGCTGACCCGCCTGCCGGGGATCGGCAAGAAGACCGCCGAGCGATTGATTATCGAGCTGCGCGACCGGATCGGCGAACTGGGGCTGGACCCCACAGCAGTCGTGCTGCCGGGCGGACGGGTCGCAGCGCCGGCCATCAACCCGGTGGATGACGCCATCAGCGCCCTGGTGGCGCTGGGTTACAAGCTGCCCGAAGCCTCGCGGATGGTGCAGTCGCTCGACACTGACGGCTTGACCAGCGAGGCGATCATCCGGCTGGCGTTGCAGGCCAGCGTGCGGCGTTAAGCTAAACTTCAGGGTTCGGCTCGCACACTTTCCCCTAAAAACTGTTAAATCCGCATCGCCATTTGCATGAGTTCCCCCGACCGTTTGATCAACCCTGCCGCCAGCAGTGAAGACGCCACGCTGGACCGGGCGGTGCGGCCCCGGCGGCTGGCGGACTACATCGGCCAGCAGGCGATGCGCGAGCAAATGGAGATTTTCATCCACGCCGCCCGCGCCCGCAGCGAGGCGCTGGATCACGTGCTGCTGTTCGGCCCGCCGGGACTGGGCAAAACCACCCTGGCGCATATCATCGCCGCCGAGATGGGCGTCAACCTGCGGCAAACCTCGGGGCCGGTGCTGGAGCGGCCGGGCGATGTCGCCGCCCTGTTGACCAATCTGGAACCGCGCGACGTGCTGTTCATCGACGAGATTCACCGGCTGAGTCCCGTGGTCGAGGAAGTCCTGTATCCGGCGATGGAGGATTACCAGATTGACATTCTGATCGGCGAGGGGCCGGCGGCGCGCTCGATCAAACTGGATTTGCCATCGTTCACCCTGGTCGGGGCGACGACGCGCGCCGGGCTGTTGACTTCCCCGCTGCGGGACCGTTTCGGCATCGTCCACCGGCTGGAGTTTTACACGCCGGAAGAACTGACTCAGATTGTGGCCCGTTCGGCGCGGATTCTGGGGGTCGAAACCGATTATCCCGACGGGGCGGCGGAAATCGGCCGGCGCTCGCGCGGTACGCCGCGCATCGCCAACCGGCTGCTGCGGCGGGTGCGCGATTTTGCCCAGGTGAAAGGAGACGGACGGATCACCGTCGAGGTGGCGCAACGAGCGCTCGATCTGCTGAAAGTGGACGAACGCGGGTTCGACGAGCAGGACCGGCGGCTGTTGTGGCTGATGATCGACAAGTTTGGCGGTGGGCCGGTGGGGCTGGACACGCTGGCGGCGGCGCTGGGCGAGGAGCGCGGCACCATCGAGGATGTGCTGGAACCCTATCTGATTCAGCAGGGCTTTCTAATGCGCACCCCTCGCGGGCGGGTGGCGACGGCCCATGCCTACCGCCATTTCGGTCTGATGCCCCTCAGCCCGGCAGCCAGCGGCAACGATTTGTTCGGCGGTGCGCCTTGAGCCAGGAGCGCTACGGTTTTGAGGACGCCGGAGGCGTGGCGGGTTTGGGTTTGACTGACGTGGTAGGCTTGGCGTTGTCGGCCTTGGTGGAAGAGGCAGCGGGTGCGGTGGGCGGGACCGCTTTAGCGGCGTCGGCAGAAGGTGAAGCCGGCGTGGTGGCTTCCGCGGGCTGCGCAGCGTCGGCGTCGGTCGGGGAGGTTTCTTCCTCGGGCGGCGACAAGTTTTCCAGGGCGATGTCGTACTCGTCCACGCTGAGCGTGCCGTCGTTGTCGCCGTCGGCGGCGTTAAAATCCAGACCTTCGACGCTGGCGGCTTCATCGGCGCTGATCAGGCCGTCGCCGTCGGTGTCTACCTCCTCGAAGGTCAGCGGTGCCGCCGCGAAGGCGGGGAGCGCGGCCAGCAGCAAAGCGGGCAAAAGGAGAGTGCGCATCGGGGAATGCTCCGTGGGTTCGTGTCGATCCACCGGATCGGCGTTCGCAGGTTTTTGAGTAGCTGGAATGAAATTTTAGTGGAAGATGGAAACTTTTGTCTGGCCCATTCGGGTGTATTACGAAGATACCGATAGCGGTGGCGTGGTCTACTACGCCAATTATCTGAAGTTCATGGAGCGCGCTCGCACCGAGTGGCTGCGCGCCCGCGGCTTCGAGCAGGATGCACTGCTGTGCGACCGGCGGGTGTTGTTCGCGGTGCGGCGGTTGGAGGTGGATTATCATCGGCCAGCCCGCTTCAACGACCGATTGGAAGTGGTCAGCCAGATCGCGAACGCAGGCCGTGCCAGCCTGACGTTCGCGCAGAATATCCAGCGGGTTGGTTCCATGGAAGTGTTGTGCGGGGCGCGGGTCAAGGTGGCCTGCATCAACGCGGAGAGTTTCCAGGCCTGTCGGATGCCCCGGGATTTGCTGAGGGAGATCGTCGGTGACGCATGATTTGTCGTTTTGGAGCCTGATCGTCAACGCCAGTTGGATCGTGCAGTTGATCCTGCTGGGACTGGTGCTGATTTCGCTGGCTTCGTGGTGGGTAATCGTCAAGAAGGCACTGGTCCTGAACTCCGCCAAGCAGGCAGCCAATCAGTTCGAGGATGATTTCTGGTCGGGCATCGATCTGGCCTCGCTGTACGCGCGCATCAGCCGCCAGAAGGAAGAGGTATCGGGCATGGAGGCCATCTTCCTGGCGGGCTTTCAGGAATTCCTGCGCTTGCGTTCCCAGCCGACTGTGGACCCCGAATCGGTGGTCAGCGGCGCGCAGCGGGCGATGCGGGCCGCCGGATCGCGGGAGTTGGATCATCTGGAAATGTACCTGTCGCTGCTGGCGACCACCGGTTCCACCAGTCCCTACATCGGGCTGTTCGGCACGGTCTGGGGCATCATGAACGCCTTCATGGCGCTAGGCAAGACGCAGCAGGCGACGCTGGCGCAAGTGGCGCCAGGCATCGCCGAGGCGCTGATTGCGACCGCGATGGGCCTGTTTGCGGCCATTCCGGCGGTGATTGCCTACAACCGCTACGCGCACGAAGTGGACCGGCTGGCCAACCGCTATGAGACCTTCATGGAAGAATTCTCCAACATCCTCCAGCGCCAATCCTACAGCCTGCGCAAAAATCGCGCCGAGGCTGCCCGGACCCCGGCCCCCCAGGATTGACGCATGGCCAGGCGCAGCTCGCATGGCCGCCTCAAGGCGGAAATTAACATCGTCCCGTACATTGATGTGATGCTGGTGTTGCTGGTCATTTTCATGGTGACCGCGCCACTGCTCAACCAGGGCGTCGAGGTAGATTTACCCGAGGCGCCGGCGGAATCGCTGGACGACCGGACGCCCGAGACCGAGGTGCTGGTGTTGTCGGTGCAACGGGATGGCGCCTGCTATTTCAATGTTGGTTCGGAACAGGCGCAGCCGGTGGATTGCCAGCAACTCGCGCCGCGCCAGACGGAGATCGAGGAACGGCTGCAGCGCAAGCCGCAGCCGCCGGTGCTGGTGCGCGCCGACAAGGAGGTGCGCTACGAACAGGTCATCCAGGCCATGGCGGCCTTAAAAGCGGTGGGCGCGACCAAGGTGGGATTATCCACCGCGCCACCCGATGCGCCGTCAGCCGGTCGGTAGTCGAGGCCAATGCACCCCGAACGTGGGACGATCTATCAGGATCTTGTAGCCACGGCAGTCACCGTCGCGGTGCATGCCGTGATCGGCGTCTTTTTGTTCCTGAATTTGAATTTATCCGGCGCGCCGTACACCGAACGGGAGGAAATCGAACCGATCCAGTCGGAGATAGTAGACGAGGCTGCGATCCGGGAAGAACTGGAACGACAAGCTCAGGAAGAGCGTCGCCGCCAGCGCGAGGAAGCGGACCGGCAGGCTCGACTGGCGCGGGCGGAACGGGAAGCTGAGGCACGCCGTCAGGCGGAAATTCGTCGCCAGCACGAAGAAGAAGCGCGCCGTGAGGCCGCCGAGGAAGCCAGGCGCCAGGCCGCTGAAGAGGCTAAACGTGAGGCGGCAGCGGAAGCCAAGCGGCAGGCGGCACTCGAAGCCAAACGTGAAGCAGCGGAAGAGGCCAAGCGCGAAGCGGCAGCGGAAGCCAAGCGGCAGGCGGCGCTCGAAGCCAAACGTGAAGCAGCGGAA
>JAGTSD010000183.1 GCA_018262135.1 Pseudomonadota bacterium
GTCGAGTTCGCCGCGTAGATTGTCGCGCCAGGCTTCAGCAGTGCTTTCCAGGGTATCGGCGGCAAGTGGCATGATCAGATTTCTCCTGTGGAATCCGGCAAGGATGATGGCCAGCCGGCGCTGGCCGTCATCGGGAGGAGACAATTTTTATGTTGCCTGACGGAACGGTACTGGTTCAGTCTGATTATTATACAAGATATTGATTATTAAATTAAAATTCCTTGGTAGATTGTTATTTAGAGTTGGCTCCTCTGGACGGATTTAGCCTGCCGAGCAGCTAAAACTAGCTTAAAGTTATTTTAGATCAATTAGTTATCTTCGTAGCTGGGCTCCAAGCCCGGCTGGCTTCACAAGAACCTGTGGATAACTCTGAATAATTTATTATATTCAAACGGTTATCGCGAAAATTTTACTGAACCAGTGCCTACTCATCGAGATTGAAACTGCGTATCCGGCCGCTGGCAAACTCACCGGCGTTGGCCGCCCGGGCCAAATGCTTGTAGAGGCCCGTGGGCGAGTTCCCGGTTGCCAGCCCCAGAACCATTTCCTTTTTCTGGCTGAGGGTGCGAACGATGTGGTCCTTGACCAGCTCCGCGCCCACTCTGCTCATGTGTTCGAAGTCGCGGGTAACGAAGATTTTTATAGGCATAGGTGATCATTCTGGATAGAAGCTCCTGGAACTGGAACGAGTACCCAGTCAGCCGAGAGCCTTTTTGATGACATCGGCGATCATCGCGCAGTAGTGGTTGGTCGCCTCCATGCTCGGCCCCTCGACCATGACGCGGCACATGTTCTGCGTTCCAGAGTAGCGGACCAGGACGCGGCCGTTGTCCGCCAGCTCCGATTCGACCTGCTTGATGACTTCCACCACTTGGGGGACGGTAGCGAGATCCGGCTTGCTCTTGACATCAATGTTAATCAGCTTTTGCGGAAAAACATCCATCTGCGCTGCCAGCTCGGACAGCGGCTTGCCCGATTTGACCATAGCCGCGAGCAACTGTATCGCCGTCAGGATGCCGTCGCCGGTGGTGTGATGGTCGAGGAAGATGAGGTGACCGGAGTCCTCGCCGCCCAGCACGCTGCCGAGCCTCTGCATGTCTTCGAGGACGTAACGGTCGCCGACCTTCGCCGCGTGGTGCTTGAATCCGTACTTCTTGCAGGCCACGGTCAGGCCCAGGTTGCTCATCACGGTACTCACCAGCAGATCGTTCTTCAGCCTGCCCATCTCCTTGAGCATGAGGCCGCAGATGAGCAGGATCTGGTCGCCGGTGATCTCGCGGCCCTTCTCGTCCACGGCGATCAGGCGGTCGCCGTCGCCGTCGAAGGCCAGCCCGATGCTGGCTCCCGTCTCAATCACCCGTTGGCGCAAATCGCCCGTTTCCTGCGAGCCGCACTTGTCATTGATATTGAGGCCGTTGGGGTTATTGTGGATGGTCTCGACATTCGCGCCCAACTCCCAGAACATCTCCGGCGCGACCTTGTAGGTGGCCCCGTTCGCCGTGTCCAAAACGATTTTCATCCCCTCCAGCGACAGCTCTCGTGGGAAAGCATTCTTCAGGAAGACGATGTAGCGCCCGTGTACGTCGTTCAGGCGGAAAGCCCGGCCCATATCGGCCACGGCCGGCACCATTTGCGGCAGCTTGCCGTCCAGGACAAGGCCTTCGATCACGCTCTCCTGCTCGTCCGACAGCTTGTAGCCGTTACCGCCGAAGATTTTGATCCCGTTATCCTGGAAGGGGTTGTGCGAGGCGGAGATGACGATGCCCGCGTCAGCCCGCATGCTGAACGTCGCGAAAGCGATCCCCGGAGTCGGCAGTACGCCGACCAGATACGGATCGCCGCCCATCGAGGTGATGCCTGCCAGCAGCGAACTCTCCAGCATGTAGCCCGAGATGCGCGTGTCCTTGCCGATGATCACTCGCGTACGGTGGTTGGGTTTCCGGAGCAGGTGCGTGATCGCCTGACCCACCGAAAAAGCGACCGTGCTGTCCATCGGGAAGCGGTTAGCCTCACCGCGAATTCCATCCGTACCGAACAGTTTACCCATGATTTTTTCCTCTGTTATTAATCCGTGCGGTTCAATCCCTGGCTAGGCCCAGTGAGGGCGCCAGCGACGCCAGGAGGCGGGTGACGCCGGCAACGACCTGGTCGAGCCACCGCGTGCCTTCAACTAAAACCTCCGCCGGGAGGCGCTGGATCGTCTCGATATACCCCGCGCTCTGGTTGCGGTTCTGTTGCAGCCCCGCAAGAAACCGGTCGCGCTGTTCGTGACCGGCCGGCTGCGTCCTGCCGACGGCGAACAGCTCGCGCAGCCGGCCCGCGTTTTCGCGCAGCTCGCGCCGGCCTGGGCCGCCGGAAACGGCCAGCTTGCCCGCCAGGTCCTCGAGCCGCTTGCAGCGCTCTGCTGCGGCCAGCGCCAGCTTCATGAGGGCGCCGTGGTAGACGAGGTCGCCCAATTCCTGCTCCCGGAAGAAGGGCTGGCGAACGTGGATGTACCATTGCTCGAGCGCCGCCAGATTGGCGAGATAGACGAAGTTATTGCGCATGATGCGCGTCAGGTGAGGGTAGCTGAACGGCCTGAGGTTGGTCATCCTGTCGACAGGCGGCTTTATCGAGATGAGCTGGCGGTCCTGGAGGATGTCCTTGCGCAGCACGCATCCAGCGGCAACGACGTTGCCAAAGCCAAGCCGCACGGGGCCGACGATGCCGCCCTGACCGCCGAGGAAGATCGGCGGCTGGTTCAACATGACGCCGTGGGGAACATCGCCCAGGAGTGACGCCGTGGTCTTGTCGCCGTCGGGCGTGAAGTTGAAATGGATGTAGGAGCTGCCCACTTCGCTGTGATTCTTCCGGCTGGTGCCGCCGGCCATCAGGCAGTCGCAGAAGTTGATCAAACTGCCCAGGGTGACGAAGGGGAAAAGAATCGTCTGCTTGAGACCGACGCAGTGGGCGCCGCTGGCCTCCTCCTCCAGGATGCAGCCTTCGCGCACCTGCGCCCCGAGGCCCAGGTTGGATTGCTCGAGGAAAACCGATTGGTTGAAGTAGCCGCCCTTGAGTTCGACCTTGGGTCCGAGCTGGCAGTTTTCAATCGTGGCCGGACCTTCGCGGCCGATGACCGCGCCTGCCGAGATGACCGTCTTGTCGCCATAGATTCGGCAACCCGGATAAATCCTGACGCCGTTGCCCGAGATCCGGTCAACATCAACTTCGTCGCCGAGATCAATCGTCAATGGGTTGGGGAAACTCACGCCCTTTTCGAGCAGGCGCTTGATCTTGTCACGCAATTCCGGCCGCAGTTCCATGTTCTGCCTCTCCAAAATAGGGGCGCGCAAAATTAGTGCGTTACTGGTTGTGTGTCAACAATTCAGCAATCACTTCAGAACTCGCTGGGACCGCCCAGTCGCACTTCAACAATCGCGCCATCACGCAGTATTTACTACAGGGCTGATCAGGATACGTGTAATCAGTATTATCCTGATCCGATACATATGTAATTTAGTTCAAGGGGGCATGGAAAACCGTCCTGGAAACTGATTCCGTAGTAGTTTTTTCAGATCCGCCGCTTCAGCGTCATCTTGAGGTATCCCTTGGCTGGGGTGGGTTCCGGGCCAGGTTCTGGCGCGGGTAGGGCCGGCGGGGATGCGAGCGGTTTCGGGCGGGGCGTCCGTGCGAACGCCTGCTGGTCGGGCGTGACCTCGCCGGCCGGTTGCCCGTCCAGACCGTAGCGGGGACCGCCCTTGGCCAGCGCCTTCCGGTAGGCCGGCGAGCCGGTGTAGACCTTCAGCCCCCGGCGGAGTTGAGTGCGGGTCAGGTCGGCCAGAGCCGGATGGACGCCGGCCAGGGCCAGCAACTCCTCGCCCAAGCCAATCTTCAGCGGCTTGGGGGCTGTGCGGCTGAAGCAGGCCGGAAAAGCGGCGCACAGCCGGTCGAGGATCAGGTTTACGTCGTAAGTCATGCTCAACTTCGTCCCATCGTCAGGGTGAATGATGCTTTATCGTAATTCATGTTGGATTCATGGTTGATCCTGAATGATAGGGCTACCGCTGGGCGCCGATCGGGCGCGATTCCCCTGCGGTCGAAGGAGATCACGATGAACACGCAAGAGAACCAGCACCCGCCCGCTGCAGTGGGTCGGAGACGCCGCGCGGCGCGGCGCGGGGTGGTCGCGGTGATCGTTGGGGTCCTGGCAGGCGGCATATTCGCCCTGCAACCCGCCGTAGCCCAGGGCCCTCCCGGCTGGGCGGGCGGTGGATTTCGAGGGGGCCCTGGCGGTGGACCGGGCAAACAACCCTTTCCCCTGCCGGGTGGAGGAGGATCAGGCGGGCACATCATGCCCTTGCCGGGTGGAGGAGGGCCGGGCGGGCGACCTTTCCCACCCCCCGGCGGCGGTGGCCGATCCTGGATGCCGCCCCCTGGATCTCGAGGGGGTTGGGGGCATGCTCCACCGCCCTATTACGGCAAGCGCTGGTCTGATCACCGATATTACCGGGGCTGGGTTTGGCCTTGGGTTGGGCTGTCGTTTCCATTCTATTACGGGCCTTGGTATTACGGGTACAGACCGTATTACGGGTACAGACCGTATTACGGGTATGGGCCTTATTACGGGTATGGGCCTTATTACGGGTATGGACCTGATTACCGGTACGCACCGGTGCCAGC
>JAGTSD010000018.1 GCA_018262135.1 Pseudomonadota bacterium
CGTCGCGCACGATGATCTGGGTGCAGGGCTCGTCGTTCATCCGGGTTGGCGCGCATTCCAGCAGGATCGGGAATGTTTGACCGTTACGGCGTATCCCAACCAGCTCTACCGGTTCGATCGCCTTGCCGGAGCGGATGCTGTGGCGCAGGACGCTTTTCAGCGCATCGCGGTAGCCTGGCGGCACCATGTGGACCAGTTGGATCGCGGCCAGCTCGCCCCGGGTTTCGTAGCCAAACAGCCGGAGATAGGCGGGATTGGCATAGGTGTGGACGCCTTCATGAATGTAGGCGATGGCCTCCTGGATGTTTTCCAGCAGCGCCTGACTGCGGTCTTCGCTTTCGTGGAACCGGGTCTCGAAGGACTGCTCGCGCTTGCGCGCCTGCAGGTGACGCAATTCCTTGCGCACCACCGCCATCAGATGATCGGCGTCGTCCAGATAGAAAAAATTGTCGGCGCCTTCCTCCAGCAAACGGGCGGGCCGGTACTGGGCGCGGCCTTCGTCGTCCACCGCGGCGACGATCGGAATATCCTGCCGGGCCTCGGCCACCATCAGCCGTATTTCCGCGAGGGTCGGCAGGTTTTCACCCAACCGCAGCAGAATCAGATCCAGGGGTTGGTAATCGATGGCGTTGCGGGCGGTTTCCGTCTGGTCGGTCTCGATCAGTTCGATCTGATAGCCATCGCCGCCCAGAGTCCGGACGATATGGTCAATGTCGGATCGAGAGCGATCAATGATGAGCAGATTGATGACGGAAGGACTGGACACGCGAACCCACCTCTGCCAATGGCGTAACCTGAGAAGGAAAGCGGAGACCGCACCAGCGCTACTACCCGACCGGGGTCTTGGCCGGTTGACCGGGTTGCTCGCGCACCAGGCGGGGCACCAGATAACCCGGCAAGCGCTGACGTAAGATTTTCATGATAGCCGATGCCTCGGTTTCGTTCACGTCGAAATGCGCCGCACCCTGTACCGGGTCGAGCAGGTGCAGGTAGTAGGGCAGCACTCGGGCGGCGAACAGCGTCTCGCTCAATTCGGCCAGAACCGTTGCGGAGTCGTTGACGCCGCGCAGCAGTACCGACTGATTTAGCAGGGTCACGCCGGCTCCCGCCAACTGCGCCAGCGCCGCGCGGACGGCGGTGGCGATCTCGCGCGGATGGTTGGCGTGCACCACCAGTACCGGTCGCAATCGGGTCCGGGCCAGCAGATCGAGCAGCCCGTGGTCCACCCGCTCGGGCAGCATGATCGGCTGTCGGCTGTGAATGCGCAGCCGCTCCAGATGCGGGATTTGATCGAGCGCAGCCAACAATGCACCCAGGCGCCGATCCGACAGGGACAGCGGATCGCCGCCGCTCAGAATCACTTCGCGAATACTCGGATCGCCAGCCAGATAGGCTAGCGCTGGCTGCCATTCGTCCATGCCTGCGTGGGAATCCGCGTAGGGATACTCACGGCGGAAGCAGTAGCGGCAATGCGCGGCGCAGGCGCTGGTGACGATCAGCAGGGCACGACCGTGGTATTTGTGCAGCACGCCCGGCGCCGCTTGCGCCGCCCGGTCGCCGACCGGATCGGCAGCGAAGCCCGGCGTCGTCTCCAGCTCCGCGCCCAGTGGCAGGACTTGCCGCAGCAGTGGATCCCCGGGGTCGCCCTTGGCCATCCGCGCCACGAACCCGCGTGGAACCCGCAGGGAAAAGCGCGCCGCTGCCACCCGCGCCGCCGGCAACAGCGCGGGATCGAGTTCCAATTCCCGCAGCAGTTCCCCTGGATCGGTAATCGCCCGGGCCAATTCCCGCTGCCAGCGCGGAACCTGACGCGACAGGGCCTTTGCCGGTATCATAATCAGCTTTTGTGACTCCATTACTCTAGCGGAAGGCAGGCTTTGCATGGCGACGTATAGTACCAATGAATTCAAGAGCGGACTGAAGATCATGCTGGATGGCGATCCCTACGCCATCGTCGAGAACGAATTCGTCAAGCCCGGCAAGGGCCAGGCGTTCAACCGGGTCAAGGTGCGCAATCTGAAAACCGGGCGAACCATCGAGCGTACCTTCAAGTCGGGCGATACCGCCGAAGGCGCTGACGTAGTGGATGTGGAGTTGCAATATCTCTACAACGACGGCGAATACTGGCATTTCATGGACCAGCAAAGCTACGAACAGTTGACCGCCGATGCCGCCGCCGTAGGCGACGCCGCCAAGTGGTTGAAGGAAGAGGCGATCTGTCAGGTGACGCTGTGGAACGGCGTGCCGCTGAGCGTGGCCGCGCCCAATTTCGTGATCATGACCATCGTTGAAACCGACCCCGGCGTGCGCGGCGATACCTCGGGGGGCGGCGGCAAGCCGGCGACGCTGGAAACCGGCGCGGTGGTCCGGGTGCCGCTGTTCGTGCAGAGCGGCGAGGTCATCAAGGTGGACACCCGCACCGGCGAGTACGTGTCCCGCGTCAAGGAATAACTGGAAGCGCGCTGCATCGTGGCTCATCCCGCCTGGCGACCCAGCGCTGATCTCGCCACGCTGCGCCTGCGGGCTGAACTGCTGGCGCGCATTCGGGCCTTCTTTGCGGCGCGCAGGGTGCTGGAGGTGGAAACGCCGGCGCTGTCAGCAGCGGCGATTACCGAGCCGAATCTGGCCAGCTTCAGCACGGTCTACACAGGGCCGGGGTCGCGGTACGGTCAGATGCTGTATCTGCACACCTCGCCGGAATTTCCGATGAAACGGTTGCTGGCGGCGGGCAGCGGCTGTATCTACCAAATCGCGCGGGTGTTCCGCGACGGCGAGGCAGGCCGCCGCCACAATCCTGAATTCACCCTGCTGGAATGGTATCGGGTCGGCTTCGATCACCACCGGCTGATGGATGAAGTCGCGGAACTGGCCACGGCATTGCTGGCCGGGCGGCTGGCACTGGCGGCGCCGGAACGGCTGAGTTACTGCGAACTGTTCCAGCGCCATCTCGACCTGAACCCGCATCAGGCCAGCGTGGTGGACCTGGCGGCGTGCGCCGGGGCGCGGGGCGTGCCGATTCCGCCGGGAATGCCGGCGGATGATGCCAACCCCTGGCTGGATTTGTTGTTGACTCATTGCATCGAGCCGCGCCTGGGAGCGGGGCGACTGACCTTCGTGCACGACTACCTGGCTTCGCAGGCGGCGCTGGCGCGGCTGCGGCCCGGTGACCCACCCATCGGCGAACGTTTCGAGTTGTACCTGAACGGCGTCGAACTGGCCAACGGCTTTCACGAACTGGGCGATGCCGGCGAACAGCGCCGCCGGTTCGAGGCGGAGAACGCAGCGCGGCGGGCGCTGGGTTTGCCGGTCATGCCAGTGGACGAAAATCTGCTGGCGGCGCTGGAAGCGGGTTTGCCAGATTGCGCTGGCGTAGCGCTGGGCTTCGACCGGCTGGTGATGCTGGCGGCGGGCAAGGCCTTCATCCAGGATGTCATCGCCTTTCCAGTCAACATCGCCTGATCCCGCTTTCAAACCGCGGGCTTGACGACCTTTCCCAGCCGCTGTCCCATCCGCACCGTCGCGCCCGGTTGAATTTCCTGTTCCCACCGCACCGCCTCCTGCCCGAACAGCACGATCACCGTGGAACCCATGTTGAAGCGGCCCATTTCCGCGCCCTTGTCGAGCCGCACCGCGCCATCCCCATTCGGCGGATAGCTCCAGTTGCGGATGGTTTTGCCCAGCGGTGGGGTGATCGCCCCGGCCCACACCGTTTCGATGGACGCCACGTTGATCGCGCCTACCAGCACCAGCGCCATCGGCCCCGCCGGGGTATCGAACAGCGCCGCCACCCGCTCGTTGCGGGCGAATAGATCAGGAACCATCCGGGTCGTCAGCGGCGACACGCTGAACAGCTTGCCCGGAATGTGAACCATCTCCCGCAGCCGGCCAGCCAGCGGCATGTGGATGCGGTGATAGTCGCGCGGCGACAGATACAGCGTGGCGAACGCGCCGCCCTGAAACAACCGCGCCCGTTCCGTGTCGCCGCCCAGCAGCGCGGTCAGCGAAAAGCTCCGGCCTTTGGCTTGCAGCAGCGTGTCGCTCTCGGCGAGGCCGATCTGACTGACCGCGCCGTCCACCGGACAGCACACCACCCGGTCGCCAGGCGCAATGGGGCGCGCGCCGGGCTTGAGCGCACGGGTGAAGAAGGCGTTGAAATCCGGATAGGCGCGCGGGTTCGGTTCCAGCGCCTCGCTTAGATTGACCCGGAATTTCCGGGCGACCTGTTGGATCAGCGCATTTTTGAACCAGGGCGTCCGCACCCGCGTCAAACGGTAAGTCAAGCGGGTCAGCAGTCGTTGCGGTAGCAGGTATTGCGGCAGGTTGCGCAGGCGGTCGCCCCAGATTGTGCTCGTCATGGATGCCCTTTGCGTGGCCTATGCTTTGGAGAGGAAGAGGGGGTAGAAGCATATCCGGTTCGCCGTCACAACGGTAGAATGCCTCGACTCTCCTGCTTTTTCCACCCATCCTCCGATTTCCGATGACCGACCACGACGACGTTTCCTCTCATCTGCGCACGATTCGCGACCTCATCCGCTGGGGTGCCAGCCGCATGAACGAGGCCAGCCTGCATTTTGGCCACGGCACCGACAACGCCATTGACGAAGCGGCGGCACTGGTGCTGCACGCACTGCGCCTGCCACCGGATCTGCATGTCGAATATTTTCAGGCGAACCTGCTCCCGGTCGAGAAACAGGCGGCGATCCAATTGCTGGAACGACGCGTTACCGAGCGCAAGCCGGCGGCGTATCTGACTCAGCGCGCCTGGTTCATGCGCCTGCCGTTTTACGTGGACGAACGGGTCCTGGTCCCGCGTTCGCCACTGGCGGAACTGATCGAACGACATTTCTCGCCATGGCTGCCGGACAGCCGGCAGATCGGCGATATCCTGGACCTGGGAACAGGCAGTGGCTGCATCGGCATCGCCTGTGCCTACGCCTTTCCCGACGCTCGGGTGGATTTGGTGGACATCTCTGCCGAGGCTCTGGAGGTGGCGCGGCGCAACGTCGCCGAGCATGGTCTGGAAGATCAGGTTGAGGTGATCCAATCCGATCTGTTCTCGGCGCTGAAGGGCCGTCGTTACGATCTGATCATCAGTAACCCGCCCTATGTAGGACTGGAGGAATTCGACAACCTGCCGCCCGAATACCATCACGAACCGCAACTGGGGCTGGCGGCCGGCGAGGAGGGATTGGATGTGGTGGTCGAGATCCTGCGCCAGGCCGCCGATCACCTGAAACGCGATGGGTTGTTGATCGTCGAGGTTGGCAACGCCCAGTATGCCCTGTGCGAGGCGTTCCCGGACGCGCCGTTTACCTGGCTGGAATTCGAGCGGGGTGGACAGGGAGTGTTCATGTTGAATGCCGCGCAATTGCGCCGGTTGTGAGGATTGTCGCCATGGATTCCGCGATCGTTTTTGATCCAGCCCTGATCCGCAAGTACGACAAATCGGGTCCCCGCTACACCTCCTACCCGACCGCCGTGCAGTTCCACGAAGGTTTTGGCGAGGCCGAGTACCGCGAACAGGCCGTCGCCAGCAACGCCAGCGGTCGGCCGTTGTCGCTGTATTTCCACATCCCGTTCTGCGACACGGTCTGTTTCTACTGTGCTTGCAACAAGATCATCACCAAGAACCGCCGCCACGCCGCGCCCTATCTCGACCACCTGCACCGGGAAATCGCCTTGCAGGGCGCCTTGTTCGACCGGAACCGGCCAGTGACCCAGTTGCACTGGGGCGGTGGTACGCCCACCTTCATCAGCGCCGAGCAGATGCGCGAGTTGATGCGGGTGACCGGCGAATATTTCCGGTTGCTCGACGACGACAGCGGTGAGTATTCCATCGAAGTGGACCCACGCGAGACTGACGACCACACCATCGCCCTGCTACGCGAACTGGGTTTCAACCGGCTGAGTCTGGGCGTGCAGGATTTCGATCCCGAGGTGCAAAAAGCGGTCAATCGCATTCAGTCGCGCGAAATCACGCTGAAGACGATGGACGCCGCCCGGCGCGAGGGTTTCAAATCCATCAGCGTGGATTTGATCTACGGCCTGCCCTTGCAGAACGTCGCCAGCTTCGCGCGCACCGTGGACGAAATCGTCGCGCAGAGTCCCGACCGGATTTCGGTGTTCAACTACGCCCACTTGCCGGACCTGTTCAAGACCCAGCGCCAGATTGACGCCAGCGCGCTGCCACCGCCGGCGGTGAAGCTCGAGATTCTGAAAACCGTGATCGAGCAGCTCACCCGGGCGGGCTACGTCTACATCGGCATGGATCATTTCGCCAAGCCCGACGACGAACTGGCGCGGGCGCAGCAGGCCGGCACGCTGTACCGCAATTTCCAGGGCTACAGCACCCATGCCGACTGCGATCTGATCGGGCTCGGCGCGACCTCCATCGGCATGGTCGGCGACAGCTACAGCCAGAATCTGAAGGGGCTGGAGGAGTATTACGCGCGGATCGCCGAAGATCGGCTGGCCGTGTTCCGGGGGGTGCGGCTGGACGCCGACGACCGGTTGCGGCGGGCGGTGATTACCGACCTGATCTGCCATTTCACCCTGGATTTCGCCGCCGTCGAACGCCGGTTCGGTATCCGCTTTGGGGACTATTTCGCGCCGGAACTGGCGGAACTGGCCGACATGCAGGCGGATGGTTTGCTGGCGCTATCCGAGACCGGGATTCAGGTCTTGCCGCCGGGACGGCTGCTGATCCGCAATATCTGCATGGCGTTCGACCGCTATTTGCGGGAGCAGAAGCAGCAGCGGTTTTCCAAGGTGATTTGACATGGAGAAAATAAGACGAATTCCTGACGGAATTCGTCTTACCGCTCGCCCACCGACCGTATCCACGCTTCGACCGGGGCGCTCAGAAAACTCTCCAGCGGAATCCCTCCAGTCCCGACGATCAGGCCTGCCGCGCCAGGGTGGTTTTCCCTACCTGTGACGTGGTCCGGCGAGGATTTGTAAAAACCGACAGGGTTGCCGGAGACAGGCAGTGAGAACGGCCAACTGGGGACGCTGGAACAGGATCATCGTAAAATTACTCAGCTTGTCGAGCAATTTTACTCTTAAAGCGGGTCTTGAGAACCCGCCAACCAGCCCGTTGCTCGCCGCATTGTTTTGGATTTTTCCTCGTCTGGCTTGTTCTATGCGGGAATTTCGGCTAATTCTTTGTCAGTTGAAATTCGTTCCGGGCGAATTGCGCCTGGTTACAACCATGATCATGAGGAGAGGAATGGAATGAGCAACTTTAACCGCAGTATCCTGAGCGCCGCCGTCGGCGCGGTCATCCTGAGTCTGGGCGGCGTGGCGCAGGCCCAGGATACTCTCAAGATCGCCATCGCCGGTCCCACTACCGGCCCGGTCGCCCAGTATGGCGACATGCAGATGATGGGCGCCAAGATGGCGGTCGAACAGATCAACGCCAAGGGCGGCGTCAACGGCAAGAAGCTGGAAGCAGTGATCATGGATGATGCGTGCGAGCCCAAGCAGGCGGTCGCCGTCGCCAACCAGATCGTCAATCAGAAGATCAAGTATGTGGTGGGTCACCTGTGCTCCGGCTCGACCCAGCCCGCCTCCAAGCTGTACGAGGACGAAGGCATTTTGATGATCACGCCGGCGGCCACCAACCCCGCCATCACCCAGCAGGGCTACAAGATGGTGTTCCGCACCATCGGCACCGACGACCAGCAGGGACCGACCGCCGGCAAATACATCGCCGGGACGGTCAAGCCCAAAAAACTGGCGATCCTCCACGACAAGCAGCAGTACGGCGAGGGCATCGCCAAGGAAGTGAGGAAGACGGTCGAGGCGGGCGGGATCAAGCCGGTGCTGTTCGAGGGCGTCAACAAGGGCCAGACCGATTTCTCCGCCCTGATCACCAAGATGAAGAAGGAGGGGGTGGATTTCGTCTAAGCGCCATCGCCGGCCCGGCGTCGGAAGGCTTGCTGGTGACGCTGCCCGCCGACTTCAGCGCCGATCCCGCCAACGCCGACCTGGTGGCGGCCTTCAAGGCCAAGAACCAGGATCCCACCGGCCCGTTCGTGATGCCGGCCTATGCCGGCGTGCAGATCATCGCCGACGCGATCAAGGGCGCCAAGACCGAGGATGCGGTCAAGCTGGCCGACTACATCCGCAAGAACAGCTTCCAGACCCCCATCGGCAAGGTCGCCTTCAAGGAGAATGGCGATCTAAAGGAGTTTGATTTCGTCATCTTCACCTGGCACGCCGACGCCACCAAGACGCCGGTCAAATAGCGATTTAGGAAATAGCCATTAGCGAGTTAGGAAATAGCACATTCTCGCTATCTCCTAACTCCTGTCTCCTGTCTTCTGCCCCCGACACCGCGCCCATGTCCGGCTTCTCCCTCCTCGAATTCATCCAGCAGATCATCAACGGTCTGACTCTGGGCAGCATCTACGCCCTGATCGCCATCGGCTACACCATGGTGTACGGCATCATCGGCATGATCAATTTCGCCCACGGCGAGATCTACATGATCGGCGCTTATGTGGGCCTGCTGGTCATTACCGCGCTGGGGCTGTTCGGTGTGGACAGCATCTCGGCGATCCTGCTGGCAACGCTGGCGATCAGCATCCTGGTCACCGGCTCCTACGGCTGGACCGTGGAGCGGCTGGCCTACCGGCCCTTGCGTGGCAGCCCCCGGCTGGTGCCGCTGATCTCGGCCATCGGCGTCTCGATCTTCCTGCAGAACTACGTCCAGTTGGGCCAGGGCGCCCGCGATGTGTCCATGCAGCCGGTGCTGACCGGCGGCTGGCGCTTCGGGCCGGAGGGCGACTTTCAGGTCTATCTCTCCTACATGCAGGTGCTGATTGCGGTGGTCACGGTGGTCTTTATGACCAGCCTGACCCTGTTTATCGGCCGCTCGCGCATGGGCCGAGCCTGTCGCGCCTGCTCCGAGGATCGGGCCATGGCCAATCTGCTGGGCATTGACACCGACCGAGTGATCGCTGTGACCTTCGTCTTGGGCGCGGCGCTGGCGGCGGTAGCCGGCGTGCTGGTCAGCATGTACTACGGGCTGGTCAATCCCTTTATCGGTTTCATGGCGGGACTGAAGGCGTTCACGGCGGCGGTGCTGGGCGGCATCGGCAGCATCCCCGGCGCGATGCTGGGCGGGGTGGTATTGGGGCTGGCGGAAAGCTTCGCCTCGGCTTATCTGCAAACTGAATACAAGGATGTGGTGGCGTTTGGCCTGCTGATCGGCGTGCTGCTGGTGCGACCTACCGGCCTGCTGGGCCGCCCGGACGTGGAGAAGGTGTAATGCGCCGCAGCCTGGCTGATGCTTTTCTGGCGGCGGTGCTGACCGCCGTATTACTCGCACCGATTTTTGGCCTGCGCATCAACGTGGACGGCGTCAATGTCTCGCTGAATCGCACGCCGATGCCGGTGATCGTCGCGGTGGTGATCGTCTTTCTGCTGCGACTGTTCGGACAGCCATTGCAGCAAGCCTGGGCCGCGTTGCGCGTCCCGGCTTCCTGGCGCGAGAACGTTCTTACCACGAGCTTCAACCAGGCCAAGCAACAACCGCGCTATCAATGGGCGCTGTGGATTTTGCTGCTGGCTGCGGCGGTCATCTGGCCGTTCACCGCCTCGCGCGGCGCGGTGGACGTGATGACGCTGGCGTTGATCTACGTGATGCTGGGGTTGGGCTTGAACATCGTGGTCGGTTTCGCCGGCCTTCTCGTGCTGGGCTACGCCGCCTTCTACGCGGTTGGCGCGTATACCTACGCCCTGCTGGCCCAGAACTTTGGCCTGTCGTTCTGGCTGGGCCTGCCGGTCGCCGGGGCGCTGGCGGCCTTGACCGGCTTCCTGCTCGGGTTGCCCGTCCTGCGGTTGCGCGGCGATTATCTGGCCATCGTCACCCTGGGTTTTGGCGAAATCACCCGCCTGCTGCTCAACAACCTGAATTTTCTCACCGGCGGTCCCGACGGCATCGGCAACATCCCGCGACCTACCCTGTTCGGGTTGGAATTCAGTCGCCGGGCCAGTGAGGGCGGAACCACCTTCCACGAGTTTTTCAGCATTGAGTACAGCGGCGACTATGGCGTGATTTTCATGTATCTGCTCGGCTTGGCGCTGGTGCTGCTGACCCTGTTTGTGATCAATCGGTTGCTGCGGATGCCGCTGGGCCGGGCCTGGGAGGCGCTGCGCGAGGATGAAATCGCCTGCCGCTCGCTGGGCCTGAGTCCGACCACCATCAAGCTGTCGGCGCTGACCCTGAGCGCCGCCTTCGCTGGACTGGCCGGCGCGTTCTTCGCCGCCCGCCAAGGCCACATCAACCCGGAATCGTTCACCTTCATCGAATCGGCGATGGTGCTGGCCATCGTGGTGCTGGGCGGGATGGGTTCGCAGCTCGGCGTGATGCTGGCCGCCATCGCCATTACCGCGTTGCCCGAACTGGCGCGCGAGTTCGACGAATACCGGATGCTGGCTTTCGGGCTGGTCATGGTGCTGATGATGATCTGGCGACCGCAGGGGCTGATTCCCGCCGTCCGCCCCCGGCTGGAACTGCCAGAACATGCGGGGGCCGCCCGATGAGCCTGGAACTGGCCAAAACGCCCGCCGCCGAACCGGCGCCCCGGCCGTTGCTGGAAGTCCGCGCCCTCCGTATGCGTTTCGGCGGCCTGCTGGCGGTGGACAACGTCCAATTTGATGTTCGCCGCGACCAGATTTTCGCCATCATCGGTCCCAACGGCGCGGGCAAAACCACGGTGTTCAACTGCATCGGTGGTTTCTATCGGCCCACCACCGGCACGGTGATGCTGGACGGTCAGCCCATTCACCACCTGACCAGTCATCGCATCGCTCGGCTGGGACTGGTGCGCACCTTCCAGAACGTGCGCCTGTTCAAGACCATGACCGTGGTCGAGAACCTGCTGATCTCTCAGCACAGCCAGTTGGAAACGCGCCTGCTCCCCGGCCTGTTCAAGACACCGAAGTATCGCCGTGCCGAGGCGGAGGCGCTGGACCGGGCGGCGTTCTGGCTGGAAAAGGTCGGCCTGCTGGAAGTCGCCAACCGTGAAGCCGGCAATCTGGCCTACGGGCAACAGCGGCGCTTGGAAATTGCCCGCTGCATGATCACGCATCCCAAGCTGCTGATGCTGGACGAGCCGGCGGCCGGTTTGAACCCGCAGGAAACCCGCGATCTGGACCGGCTGATCAACGAACTGCGCGCCGAACACGGGGTAGCGGTGCTGTTGATCGAGCACGACATGAGCCTGGTGATGGGCATTTCCGACGAGATTCTGGTGATGGAATACGGCCGCCCCATTGCGACCGGTGCGCCTGCCGAAATTCGCCGCGATCCGCGCGTCATCAAGGCCTATCTGGGAGAAGAGTGATGATGCTGAAGCTGGAGAACGTTCACACCTTCTACGGCCAGATCGAGGCGCTCAAGGGCGTGTCGCTGGAGGTGCATCCCGGCGAGATCGTCACTCTGATCGGGGCCAACGGCGCGGGCAAGAGCACGCTGTTGCTAACCATCTGCGGTTCGCCGCACGCCGCCAGGGGCAGCGTGACCTTCGAGGGGCAGGACATCACCCACAAGCCGACCCACGTCATCATGCAGTGTGGCCTGGCGCTGGTGCCGGAGGGGCGGCGTATCTTTCCCAGCCTGACCGTGCGGGAAAACCTGCAAATGGGGGGCTTTTTCGCCGACAAGGCGCGACTGGACACCGATCTGGAGCGGGTCTTCACCCTGTTTCCGCGCCTCAAGGAACGGTGCAACCAGCGCGGCGGCACCCTGTCTGGCGGCGAGCAGCAAATGCTGGCCATTGGCCGGGGGCTGATGAGCCGGCCCAACCTGTTGTTGCTGGACGAGCCGTCGCTGGGGCTGGCCCCGATCATCATCGCCCAGATTTTCCAGATCCTGAAGGAAATCCGCGCAGAGGGGGTGACGATCTTCCTGGTCGAGCAGAACGCCCACCGTGCCCTGCAACTGGCCGACCGGGGCTACGTGCTGGAGACCGGCCGCATCGTGCTGGCCGATACCGGCGCCAACCTGCTGGCCAACGATCAGGTGCGCAAGGCGTATCTGGGCGGCTGAACGTACTCGAACCCGCAGCGTTCCCGCCCGGTGCCATCTGGCCGTGCTCAGGGCGCGGTCAGCAGTATTCCCGCGACCGGCGTGACGCTGCGCCCGTCCGGACCGG
The DNA here is from genome assembly GCA_018262135.1 of Pseudomonadota bacterium. Lineage (GTDB taxonomy): Bacteria > Pseudomonadota > Gammaproteobacteria > Competibacterales > Competibacteraceae > Contendibacter. Next base: position 12,165 of record JAGTSD010000018.1, read on the forward strand.
CAAACTCGAACGGCACGGAGACCAGCTCCATCCCGGCGTTGCGCTGGACCGCAAAGTGCAAATGCGGGCCGGTGGAATAGCCGGTGTTGCCGGAGTTGGCCAACCAGGCGCCGCGTTCCACTCGTTGGCCGGGTCGCACCCGCACCGAATCGGCCTGCAAGTGCGCGTAGACCGCCATGGTGCCGTCGGCGTGGAGAACGCGCACGGCGTTGGCCCGTTCCCGATACTTTTGATCCGGCCCGCCATCCAGAAAGTCGGCGGCGATTTCCATCACCACGCCCTCGCGGGCGGCGCGGACCGGCGTGCCCAGCGGCAGGCTGATATCCACCGCGTAGCGGCTCTGAGGATGCTGGTGGCTGAAGGTTCCGTCGAAGGCCTGGCCGACAGCAAATCGCTGGCCCGGCGCGAACGGCGGCGCATAAGGCCGATCCGGCTGGTGAGTGGCGGATGGATCGCCCAGTACCGCCCGCGCCTGGTAGCCATAACGCCAGCGCCGGCCGGTTGGCCTGAGGGTCACCACGGGCGTTTCCGTGCGGGCCGGCGCTACCACCCGCGCCGGCAACGGCGGCCGAGCCTCCATGTTTTCGATCCCTTCGCCGCTGATTTCGACCTCGATGGGACCGTAATAATCGTTGATCGCCGTCAGCGCTGGCGCATCCGTGGTACCGCGATTGCGAATGGTGACCTTGGCCGGCAGTTCCTTGACCGGCAGCGGGCGGACTTCCACCGGAGCATCGGTAACGGGTGGACGGTCAGTGAACACCCAGGCGCCGGAAGCATCCTGGTATTTATAAAGGCTTTTAGCCAGCGTCGGGCGCGCGCCCGCCAGATCCAGCAACGCGATCAGGACCATCGCCGCCAGGCTGGCCACCCGCCAGCACTGCCGCCCTTGCAACAGGCGCCGCCCGCCGCAGCGCGCCATCAGTCGTGGAAATAGTGGATATGCACGCCTTCCTGGTCGCTCTTGGCCAGCTCCACCATCCGGATGGCAACGGTTTCCGCTGCGATCGGCCGATAGCGGCTGAACGGTCCCCATAAAAACAGCGACCAAAACGGCGCAAACGGTTTGCTCCAGTCCTCGACTGGCCGGGGTTCGAGGCGCGCGCCCAGCAGCAGCGAGGGTCGCAGGATATGCACAGCCTTGAACGGCAGTTCGCTGGCCGCTGTTTCCGCGCGTCCCTTGATCCGGTTGTAGAACACCGGGGAACCGGGATCAGCGCCGACCGCTGATACCAGCACGAACCGGGATACGCCGCGCGCCGCCGCCAGCCGCGCCAGTTCGGCGACGTAAATGTGATCCACCTTGGCGAAGGCTTCGGGCGAACCGGCCGCCCGCTGGGTGGTACCCAGACAGCACAATGTGACATCCGCGTTGATGGCGTCCGCATGGTCGCCGAGATGATCGAAGTTCACGACATGGACCGTCAGCTTGGGATGCATCCGTTCCAGCGTCCGGCGGGCGAAAACCGCCACTTGGCCGATGTCTTGATCCGCTAGCAGTCGGGTCAGGCAATGCCCGCCAACCAGGCCGGTCGCGCCTGCCAGCAAGACCCGAAGTCCCGTTTGTCGTTGCGCCGTCATCGTTAATGTTCTCCTCCAGTTGGAAACCCGCGATTCGACCACCTGCCAGATTGTCACGGGGCCAACATCGCATCGCTGTCTGGACTAAGCCGCCCATCGCCCCGACAGCCCGTCTGATTAAGGATAGACGTTGTTGGTGGATTTTTGGGCAAGACCCGGTTTCCGGGGTCGGGAACGCTGCTACACTGGCGGCGCTTTCCACCTGCCAGAGAACCGCGCCATGCTCAGATTCCTGCTCGCCAGCCTGCTGCTCCTGTGGGGCAGTGCCGCCGTCGCCGCCGACCAGACCCTGGTGGTTTATAACTGGGCCGAATACCTTCCCAAGAAGGTGCTTCAGCAGTTTACCCGGGAAACCGGCATCAAGGTGCGGTACTCGACCTACGACAGCAACGAGGCGATGTACGCCAAGGTCAAGACCGTCAACGGCGAGGGTTACGACGTGATCGTGCCGTCCACCTATTACGTGGACCGGATGCGCCAGGAGGGGTTGGTGCAGAAGCTCGACAAGTCCCGCCTGAGCAACCTCGGCAATCTGAATCCGCGCCTGTTGAATCAGTCCTACGATCCCAATAACGACTACAGCATTCCGTATCTGTGGGGCACGACCGGCATCGCCTACAATGCCGCCAAGCTCCCGCCGGGCCAACTGACCCGCTGGGCCGATCTCTGGGACCCGGCCTACAGAAACAAGCTGCTGCTCCTGAACGACATGCGCGAGGTTTTCTCGATGGGGTTAAAGCTGCTGGGCCACTCGATCAACACCACCGATGAAAATCAGATTCGCGCCGCCTACGAGAAGCTGGCCGAACTCATGCCGAACGTACGGGTTTTCGATGCCGAGTCGCCCAAAACCAAATTCCTGTCGCGGGAAGTGGTGGCGGGGATGCTGTGGAACGGCGAGGCTTACATGGCGGGCCGGGAGAACGCCAGCATCAAATACGTTTATCCTCAGGAAGGCGCGATGATGTGGATGGACAATCTGGTGATTTCCGCCGGCGCCAAAAACGTGGATGGCGCCCATCAATTCATCAACTTCGTGCTGCGGCCGGAAATCGCCAAGCAGATCAGCGAGGAAATCGGCTATTCGTCGCCTAATCTGGCGGCTATCCAACTGTTGCCGGAGAAAGTGCGGAATAACCCGACGGTCTATCCGTCCGAAGCGGATCTGAAAAACGCCGAGTTTCAGACCGACGTCGGTGCGGCTCTGCCAATCTACGATCAGTACTGGCAGCGGTTGAAGAGTCGGCGCTGAGACACGACAGACTCGATCCCCCCTTGGCCAGGGGGGCGGGATGGGGTTGGAGAAAGCTAGGCCGCGCTGGTTGCCAGCCGTTCGTACTTGGCCTGCAACTGCTCGGGGGTTTCCGGGTGCTTCGGGTCCGGGATGATGCAATCCACCGGGCAAACCTCGATGCACTGCGGGGTGTCAAAATGCCCCACGCACTGGGTGCAGAGATTCGGGTCGATCTCGTAGATTTCCTCGCCTTGGGAAATCGCGTCGTTCGGGCACTCCGGCTCGCATACGTCGCAATTAATGCATTCGTCAGTGATCATTAGCGCCATGGCTGGCTCCTCGTTTTGGTTCAAATTCACAGCCGGTCTCGACCTGCCGGCTGACACACGCTCGAATCCGACAGGCCCACGACCGGCCCAGTCGAATTTCCGAGTATTTTACTCAATTACTTCAGGGATGCGAATTTTGCTGCCAGCGCCGCTTCAACCTTGGGATGGACAAACGGCGCAATGTTGCCGCCGAGCTTGGCGACTTCGCGTACCAGGCTGGAGGAGATGAAGGCGTACTGTTCGGCGGGGGTCAGAAAAATGGACTCGATCTGCGGGTTCAGGCGGCGGTTCATGCTGGCCAACTGAAACTCGAATTCAAAATCGGACACGGCGCGCAAGCCGCGCATGAGGACGTTGGCGCCGATGCTCTTGGCGTAGTTCACCAGCAGAATGTCGAAGCCGCGCACCTCGACGTGGGGCAAATGGGCCACTACTTCGTTGGCCAGCGCCACCCGTTCCTCGAGCGAAAACAGGGGTTGCTTGTTGGGGTTGGCGGCGACGCTAACGACCAGTCGGTCAAACATGCGGGCGCCGCGCTCGATCAGATCGGCATGACCGTTGGTGATCGGATCAAAGGTACCGGGGTAGATGGCGACAACGGACATCGGGAATTCCTGGCGGTGTCAAGTTGCGCGGATTATCGGGAAAGCGGCGCGGCAAGGCAACCTTACTCCCCTCACCCGCAAGCGGGCGAGGGGCCACGGGTGAGGGTGGCCATTTCCCGCCGCGCCAGCCGGTAAGCTACCGCGCCGGCGATTTTTTCCCGATACAGCATCCATTCGGCTGGCAAGGTCAATCGTTCGAGTTCCATTTCCGCTTCCAGGTAAATCCAGGCGGGGTCCGCCAGCCAGCCGTGCTGTTCCAGCAGGGCGCAGACCGGTTTCAGCAATCCCTGCCCGAACGGTGGATCGAGGAATACGATTTCAAACGGCGTTGCTGGCTGGCGCAGCCAGGCCAGCGCGTCGCTGATTTCAACCCGCGCGTTTGCGGCGTTCAGCCGCGCCAGATTCTCGCGCAGGGCGCGCACCGCCAGCGGCTCGCGCTCGACCAAGACCACTGCCGTCGCCCCGCGCGACAGCGCCTCGATGCCGAGCGCGCCGCTGCCGGCGAACAGGTCCAGACAGCGGGCGCCGGGCAGGACGGGGGCCAGCCAGTTGAACAGGGTTTCCCGCACCCGATCGGGGGTCGGGCGCAGCCCCGGCAGGTCCGGGAACTCCAGCCGCCGGCCACGCCACTGGCCGGCGATGACGCGCACCTGATTGGCGGAGCCGCCGCGCCGGTTCATGAACCGGCAGCGGGTTTGGGCGTGCCCTGTTCGCCACCGCCGACGATTACGGTGATCAACCGGTCGGGCTGGACATGACGCTGCCAGGCGGTCTTGACCTGCTCCAGGCTGATGCCGTTCATCATGCTGATGTAGTTTTGCAGGTAGTCCAGCGGCAGACCATGGAACGCGATACTGCCCAGCGCGCCAGCCAGCTTGCCATTGCCGGCGAGGTCGAGCGCAAAGCCGCCGGTGATGTTCTGGCGGGCTTCCTCCAGAATCCGGGGATCGGGGCCGTTGGCGGTGAACTCGCGCAGGGTGGTTTGGGCGACCTGCAATGCGATGTCCACCTGATCGTTGCGGGTTTGCAGGTTCAGCAGGAAGGGGCCGGCCTGGCGCATCGGGGAAAACCCGCTGTAGGCGCCGTAGGCCAGCCCGCGCTTCTCGCGGATCTCCTGGGACAGTTGCGAGACCAGCCCGTTACCACCCAGCACATGGTTACCCAGATAGAGCGCGTAATAGTCGGGATCAGCGCGGCTGACCCCCACCTGACCGATCAGGATATGGCTCTGGCTGGACGGATGGGGAATGCGGAGGGTCTGACTGGCTGCAAGCGGCGCGACCGGGAGCGTCGGCGGGACTCGTTCGCCCTGGGGCAGACTGCCGACCAGCGTATTCGCCAGTTGTTCGGCGGCGGGCCGGTCCAGATCGCCGACGATGGCGACGACCGCATTTGCGGCGGTGTAGTGCCGGCGATGAAACTCCTGAATCTCCGCACGGGTGATGGCGTTCAGGCTGGCGACTGTGCCTTCGGGCGGTATGGCGTAGGGATGATTGCCGTAGAGCGCCTTATAGAAAGCGTCCTGAGCGATGGCGCCGGGTGACTGGGCGCGATCCCGCAACGCCGTCAGCATTTGCTGGCGCACCCGCTCCACGGCGTCCGGGGCAAAGGTTGGCTCCTTCAGTAACCGGGCGACGGTTTCGACCGTGGGCTGGAGGTAGCGCGAATCCACGAGGCTGCGCAGCGCGACCGAGGCGGAATCGCGCCGCGAGCTGGCGCTGAACCGGGCGCCGACCTGGTCGAACCGATCAGCGATAGCATCCGCTGACCAGTCGCCCGCGCCCTCCTCCAACAACCCACTGGTCAATTTCGCCAATCCCGGCCGTTCGCCGTCGCGCGCCGAACCGGCGTTGAACAGGATTTGCGCGTCTACCATCGGCAATTCCCGGGCCGGGATGAAGTAGATCGGCACGCCGTTGGCGGTGCGCCAGTTCTGGATGGCGGGCACGGCGGTGGCCAGGCCGGAAATCAGCAGCAGGGCAGCGGCGAGAATGCTGGAAAGGAATACATTCAAACGAGGCATCAGAGGTAAAATCCTTAAAGTAGGGAATATTCCGTCTTTTTCGTGTGTTCCGTGTGTTCCGTGGACCCATTACCGGATCGCATGATCCATTCCAGCGGTGGGCACGCTCGGCCGGCGGCCATCCAGTGGCAGCGGTTCCAGCGTCGCCACGGTCAACCGGTCATCAGTCAGATACTTGCGGGCGACCGCACGCACCTGCTCCGGGGTGACCGCCTGAATCCGCTGGACGTAGTCATCGAGCCGGTTCCAGCCCAGGCCGACGGTTTCCAGCGTACCCAGCCGCATCCCCTGATAGAACAGCGAATCCTGCTGGTAGACATCGGTGGCGGCGACTTGCGCGACCACCCGCGCCAGTTCCTCCTGGCTGATCAATTCCTCGCGCAGCCTGGTGACCTCGGCGCGCAACGCCTGCTCCAACTCGGTGTTGGTGCGTCCCGGCGCGGGATTGCCGGCCAGCACGAACAGTTCCTCCAACCGCGCGGTCGGGTTGTAACCCGTGCCGGCGGCGGCGGCGACCTGCGAACCGCGAACCAGGTTGCGACTGATGCGCCCGCTGTTGCCCCCGTCAAGAACCCCATCCAGCACGTCCAGGGCGTAAGGCTCCCAGTCCTCGGTCGCGATCTTGAAGGTCGGGGCCTTGTAGCCCAGCGCGACGTAGGGCACTTCCGCCGGCGTCTTGACCGCGATGCGCCGCTCGCCCAGTTGGGGGATGTCCTGCTCCAGGCGGGGCGGGGTCAGGTCGCTGGGCGGCAGGGGCCCGAAGTGCTTTTCCGCCAGTTCCCGGACTCTGGCCGGGTCCACGTCGCCGACCACCACCAGGGTCGCATTATTGGGTGCATACCACTGCTGGTACCAGCGCTTCAGATCGTCCGGGCGGATGGATTGAATATCCTGCATCCAGCCGATGATCGGGTTACGGTAGGGGCTGGTGATGTAGGCAGCGGCGTGGAAACGTTCCTGGGTCAGCGCCTCCGGCTGATCCTCGGTGCGCAACCGGCGTTCCTCGGCCACGACTTGCGCTTCCCTGGTCACGTCCTCGGGTTTGAGCAACAGGTGGCGCATTCGGTCGGCTTCGAGCCGGAAGCTGAGTTCCAGCCGCTCTTTTTCCAGGGTCTGGAAATAGGCGGTGAAATCGCGGCTGGTGAAGGCGTTCTCATCCCCGCCGTTGGCGGCGATCAGGCGGGAAAACTCGCCGCCCGGCACGTTTGGCGTACCCTTGAACATCAGGTGTTCCAGCAGATGGGAAATGCCCGTCAGGCCACTGGGCTCGTAGCTGGAGCCGACCTTGTACCAGATTTGCGAGACCACCACCGGGGCGCGGTGATCCTCGCGCACCAGCACCTTGAGGCCATTGGCGAGGGTGAATTCGTGGACGGGGGTCGCCGCGAACGCCGCGGGGGCCAGCGTCAGCCCGAGGGCGGCGGCGACGATTCGAGAGCTTGGCATGAGGTCTCCGGGGTCGGTGAAATTGACGGGACGATTGCGGTCGTTTGGCAACCGACGAGCGGAAGGGTTCAGCGCGACGCCCGCCTCGGGGCAACCGTGCGCATGCTCGGGATCAATTTGAAGCGCTATGGCACTCCTGTACCGGTTGTGGAATTTCCCCTCCTTGGATAACGAGGGGTGGCGCGTAGCGCCGGGGTGGTTCGAAAGCGGTGATTCCACAAATCAGACAGGAGCGCTATATCCCGCCTTTGGGGCGGGATGGAGGGTAAGTCAGGCCCGGCCGCGGACGAAGCCCAGGCTTTCCAGCTTGAGCAGGATGCGCTGGGCCGCTTCGCCGGCGGCGCAGTCGC
>JAGTSD010000466.1 GCA_018262135.1 Pseudomonadota bacterium
CCCTCAATGGCGACCGGGCCTGGCTCAAGGGACCGACCGGGCAAACGGAGAGCGTGGTGGCCGGCGACCGGCTGGGCGGTTTGGGGACGGTGCAACGAGTGGACGCGGAACGCCGCCTGGTGGTACTCACCGACGGTCGCTTCGTGCGCTAAACGGGGCCGGAAAGAGGACGTCGTTACGGACGCAGCCGGGATTCAGGGCTGGGTAGCATTGGCCTGCGCGCCGACCTGCTGCCAGCGAGCCGTTTCCGCACGGGCCTCGGCCTGCACGATCGCTGCTGGGTTTCCGCTGGCCAGCAGCTTATCATTAATTTGTTATAATTCCTTTCCCAGGCGGTGTCGATTGCGTGAAGTCGTGTGGATGGGTGATTCCAAAAAACGACTCAAGGAATTTCCCAGCGAAACGCAACGCGCGATGGGCGGCGCGCTCATGCTGGCGCAGTTGGGCGGTTTGGCGGACCACGCCAAGCCGTTCCATGGCGTGGGCAGCGGTGTTTTTGAGATTGCCGAGCGCCAAGACAAAAACGCTTACCGGCTGGTCTACGCCGTACAGCTCGGCGCCAAGCTGTATGTGCTGCACGCTTTTCAGAAAAAATCCAAAACGGGCATCAGCACGCCGCAACCGGACGTGGATTTGATCAAGCAACGGTACCAGGCTGCTCAGGAGTTGGCGCAACATGACCCCGGAAATCGAATTTGAGAATAGTAGTGGTAATGTCTTTGCGGATTTGGGTTTGGACGATGCCGACGAACTGTACACGCGCGCCGCCTTAGGCGCGCAGGTGGTGGCCATGCTCAAGGCTCGGGGTTACACCCAAACCGAAGCCGCCGCTTGTTTGGGTATCAGGCAGCCCGAAGTATCGGCGCTCATGTGCGCCCGGTTTCACCGCTTTAGCCAAGAACGGTTGATCGGGTTTCTCAACAAGCTCAACTTCAAAGTCACCATCCAGATTAGCCGGCGCCACCCTGGCGAACCCTTCCAGCAAGTCTGCGTCACTGCGTGACGGAGATCCCATCTGGAGAAATGCTCGAGGATCGCCGGATTCGCGCTGGCCTTGCTCTCGACCCGGAACTTCATCGGAATCCACCGCGCCGGCTCGATGGATCACGGATGTCGGAGCCGGTGGATCATCGGCGCGAGGCGGTTGCGGCAGGAGCGCCGGCTCGCGCGCCAGCCGTTCGACGATGCGCGCCAGCGGTTCCCGGCGTTGCAGGGCCTGACGCAGGCGCTCGATGATTTGTTGGGGTTGTGGCGCGCGTTGGAGCACTTCCGCCAGTTCCCGGCGCTGCGGCGGCGGCAGAACCAGGGCCAGCCCCGGAATCAGGCGGGGATCGCCCGGCGCGAGGCCGGCCAGCGGGAAAGCGATCACGCGCGGGCCGCGTGCATTCGGAGTCGCGCGAACCATATGGCTTCCTCCAGGATGGGAATCGAGACGCTCCGCGTCACTTGCAGGTCACCGAGGTGGGCGACGACCGCCCCGCGAGCAACGGGGCGCTCGCGCAGCCGATTCAGATAGCGGGTGGCGAACGGCGTTACATGACACCAGGGTACGTTGGCCAGCGCCGCCCGGCGAGCCAGCGCCCCGACGGCGGCGGGCCAGTCGGTGGGGAGCAGCACCGCCAGCGGCTCGACCGTGCGTGCTAGCAACAGCACACCGACGGCACTCAATTGCACGCCCCGCCAGGCGCCGGCGAACCAGTCGAGCGCTTCGCCATAGCCCAGGAACGGCCCTCCCGGCCCCGCCTCCGCCGCCAGCCAGCCCAGTTGAAAGCCGTGGGCGAGCGCCGAGGTAACGACCACCAAAGTAGCGCCATCGTCCAGGGCATGGAGGTCGCAACCGCCCTCAACCTGATTCCAGGCGATCCAGGCCAGCAGGCCCGCCAGGGCGGTGGCGTCCGGTTCGGCGGAGGTAGCGGGCTCGCCGCAGGCGGGGTGGGGAACGGGCACGATCATCAGAGTAGCGATCTTGAATTATTGGTTATTATTCTATTTAATTCATTATTAAAAGCCAAGCCGCTGGCTAAAACCTCAGGATTCCCCGTCGGGTTCGCCTGAGGTGCGGCATCGACGGCGGTGGGGCGGCGGTGGCCGGTGCGCCGATCCTCCCACCGGTGGGGACCTCTCGGGGAGAACCGACGACATGAGCACGGTGCGCAGTACCGCAATCCCACCCGCTCAACTGGGCGCCTACCTGACCCCGGCGGGAACGAGCGCCTCCGTCCGTTCCACGCCGGCCCCCGCCCTGGCGGCGATGCGTCAGGCTGCCGCCGGCCCACTTACAGCGACCGCGGCGGCGGCGCCCTGGCCGGTACCGATGACGGGGGAGGAAGGGGAAGTCCAGCAAACCCAGCAGCGCGCCGCCCGCGAACGGCTGAAACACGCGCTCGCGCACGGCAAGGTGATGAGCCTGCTGGTGAGCGCCGCATTGCGACAACCCCAGGCGGTGGAGGCGTATCTGCCGCGTGCGGGCCAGTGGCTCGCCGACTGCACCCGCCACCTTGCGACGCGATTGCTGCGGAATGCCGGCCTCCATCGGTTGCTGGCGGCGCTGATCGAACGGAATCCCGATTGGGTCAGCCAGCGTTCGCCCGAAACCCTGGCCACCCTGCTGGCGCCGTCGGTACCGGCCGACGCCCGGTGGCCGCCCGAGGAACGGCGGGAGTGGGTGTCGGCCGGCGCATCGTTGGACGTGCAGTGGGGTTATGCCAGAGCTCTGGCCCGCATCGCGGTCGCCGCACTGGAACATGATTTCCAGCGCGACCGGGCGACGGTGCTGGCCGATGCCCGGACGGTGCTGGCCCACGCCGCCACCGAACGGGCCGATCGTCTGTGCCAGCGCCTGGAACTGGACCCGTCCACTCACCCGATCGCCCTGCTGCACTATCTGAACGTCGGGGGACGGCTGTACGCCGCCACCCTGGCGCGGGTCCACCGGGAGTCGGTCGCGCGGATCCAGGATTACCAGGACTGTCTCAACCGGCACGATCCCGCCGGGGCGGAGGCCATCGCCCGCCAGTACCAGGAAGGCCGGCTCGGCTACGACGGGATCGCGTTCCATTTCGCCGCCACCCTGCGGCAATTGGACGGGCTGACGCTGGAGCGGGAACTGGCGCCGGAAGAGGCACACTTCCCGCGGTTGGCATCGCCATCGCCTTCGGCGGCAACGAACCGGCCAGCACGCTCGTTCCCCTCCGCTCTGTGGCCGCCCTCGGTCTGACGAGGACGGGGAGCGAGTTGCCGGACGTTGAATCGGGTGAGTCCAGGCGGGGATGAGTCAGTGAGTCATTCTGCTTATGAGTCAATAAAGCAGTGAGTCAATAAGGTAGTGAGTCAATAAAGCA
>JAGTSD010000184.1 GCA_018262135.1 Pseudomonadota bacterium
GCGCCGGGCACCGTACTACCTGAACCAGCGGCTACGGCAACCGAACCCGCAGGCGACGCCGGGATCGGCTCCCTGATTCTGCTGGTCGAGGACAATCCAATCAACCAGAAACTGGCGCTCAACCAGTTGCGTAAACTGGGCTATACCGCCGAAGTGGCCGAGAATGGCCAGATCGCGGTCGAGAAAGCGCTGGCCCGCCACTATCCGCTGATTCTGATGGACGTGCAGATGCCGGTCATGGACGGGATCGAGGCCACGCGGCGGATTCGGGCAGCACAGGCCGGAGGCGGGAAACGGTCGGCGATCGTAGCCATGACCGCCAACGCCATGGAAGGCGACCGCGAACGGCTGCTGGCCGAGGGCATGGACGACTACCAGAGCAAGCCCTACGGACTGGAGCACCTGCGGGCGTTGCTGCGCAAGTGGCTGGGCGAACCGCCGGCGGAGTGAGAGCCGGCGGCGGGGATTGCCGTTAATGCGGTCGTTCGGGGTGGGCGGGCAAGTCGGCGACGGTAGCCGCCCGCAGGCTCCGGCCAGTCTCCGAATACAGCAGCCGGCCCGGATGCAATACCTGACGCTCGGCGCCTTGTTCGGCGCAACGCTGGATCAGCCGGTCGATGATGGCATTCAAGCCTTGCGGTCGCAGCGGATAGTGATGCTCCAGCCGCAGCAACTGACCGCCAGCATCCAGGCTCATGACCGTGTAGACCAGCGTACCCAGTTCCGGGTCGGCGTGGTTGGTGATCGTCATTCGGCATTCGGGATTCTCGCTGTCGTTCTGGAAAATCGCTTCCACCAGGTAATCACCGGACAGGCAGGGAATTTCCCGCAGAGCTGCCTTGGCCGCCTCGCCTTCCACCGCTGCCAGCTTGTCCTCCAGTTGCGGGTTGGCCAGCACCCAGCGCACGTGTAGCCCATAGGCTTCCAGCGCCATGACGTATTGCCGCTGCAACCGCGCCCAGTCCCGGTAGCCGTCGCCCAGTTGCGTTGCGGGCCGCACGCGACCCGGCCCGAACTGTGCCCAGTCGTCGAAGGTGTAGAACAGGGTATGGACATGATCGTCGGCAACCAGGAAACGGTTGCCGCCGTCCAGCGTCGCCGAGTGGACCCCGGAACGCTCGAACCAGGCATGTTCCAGCAACTCCCACAGCGGCAACAGATCATTGGCTTCCAGTTGCACCCGCAGCAGGGCGCAGAGATCGCCGACAGTAGCGAACGACAGGTTCAACGCCGCCAGCCCGAACGCCTGCTGTACTGCCTCGCCGGTAGCCGGCGACACCTGGCCCTGTTGCATCAGAATGTCTTCCATGACCCGCGCCAGCCGGGCAATGTCATCGCTTGGACCGACGAAGCAGAACGGCAGCAGCAGCAACGGACCGGAACCGGACCGGCGCAGCGGGTTGATGGCGGCGACCGGGAAGAACCCCTGGTCGGCGCCCAGGGCGATCAAGTGTGGCGTAAACGTCGAGCCGCGCGCGCTGCCCCGGTATAAATCGGCCAGCGCTCCAAACAGGGGGAATCCCGGCCGGAGAATTTCGGTTTGATCGTAGAGCGCGCCCGGAAGAATCAAGCCCAAATGTTCGATACCGCCGAAAACAGGGCTCAAATCCTTGGCCAGATGGCTGGCAAGAGCCGTGGCGGCGGCCACGCTCAGCGGCGCGGGCGGCGTACCCGTGGGATCGGCGCGTTGCGGGTCCAGTTCGATGGCAAGCAGGCCGGCGTAATGCCGGAGTTCAGAGGCGGCGGTATCGGTGGTAGCCACGATGGGAGTTCTCGAAAGTTAGGGGGCACCTGTCGGTGCGGCGGTTTCCCCCTGTGGGGAAAGGTTGGAGAAGGAGCCAGCCGCGCGCATTATAAGGAAAATCAGCGACAGCTTGGCGCGGGATGGGGCTGATCGGCGACCCCTGCTCGCCAGTTGGAAATTTTTTCTCGCTTGCCGTGCTCAAACGGTGTGCTCTTGGCCTTTTTCCGCATAGACTTGGCAGCTAGAGCTTACTAAATTCAGGGTTTTCAAGACTAACCGACACCACATGAGGTAACCCGATGTCCGCACCGATCCAGAATCCGGCAGAACAATTACAGCAGGCCGCCCTGGCGCTGGCCGCCGTCCAGAAAGCGCTTGATTACGCGCTGGCGGACCTGAAGGAACGCTCCCAGAAGGCTGATGGCAAAATTTCCGCCGCCCTGCTCGACCAGCATCAACTGGTGAGCTACGACCTGGCGCTGTCCTGCGCCGAGGTTACGGGCGCACGCTTTGGGCTGGATTACGCCAAGCGGGTGCGGGAAGCCGGCGGCGGTTCCGCCAGCGAACTCACACTGGAGGAACGCTTCGCCCTATTGTTCTCCGCCGAGGCCCTGCAAGCGGTCCGCAACCGGTTGAGTTCCCGCCCGGCTGATTTCGGGCTGAACGATCAATGGCTGGGCGCGACCGTGGATCATCCCACGGTACGGCAGTTCTGTCTGGCGCAACTGCCAGCGGAACGGGTGGCCGAACTGGGGCAACTGATGCGCGCTCAGGGCGGCGTGACCGGCGCTTATCTGCTGGACGACCACCACGAGATGATGCGCGAGACCTTCCGCCGCGTCGCCGAGGAAGTGGTGATGCCGCTCGCCGAGGAGATTCACCGCCACGATCTCGACATTCCTAACGCCATCATCGATCAGCTCAAGGATTTGGGCTGCTTCGGCATTTCCATTCCGGAACGCTTCGGCGGCATTCAGAGCGACGAGCACGAAGACAATCTGGGCATGATCGTGGTCACGGAAGAGCTGACGCGGGGGTCGCTGGGCGCGGCGGGCAGTCTGATCACCCGGCCCGAAATCCTGGCCAAGGCGCTGCTCAAGGGCGGCACCGAGGAGCAAAAGAATAAATGGCTGCCGCAACTGGCCTCCGGCGAGTTGCTGAACGCCGTGGCGGTCACGGAACCCAACTATGGTTCCGACGTCGCCAACATGCGGCTGAAGGCCACCAAGACCGAAGGCGGCTGGCTGCTCAACGGCGCCAAGACCTGGTGCACCTTCGGCGGTCGCGCCGGCGTGTTGCTGATCCTGGCCCGCACCAATCCCGATCTGTCGCTGGGCCATCGCGGCCTGTCCATGTTCCTGCTGGAGAAGCCGAGCACTCCAGGTCACGCCTTCGAGTTCGTGCAGGAAGGCGGCGGCAAGCTGACCGGCAAGGCGATTGCCACCATCGGCTATCGCGGGATGCACTCCTTCGATCTGTTCTTCGACAACATCTTCGTGCCCGATGAAAACATGCTGGGTGGGTCGAAGGGCGAAGGCAAGGGCTTCTACTTCACCATGGCCGGTTTCTCCGGCGGGCGCATTCAGACCGCCGCCCGCGCCGTGGGCCTGATGCAAGCGGCTTATGAAAAGGCGTTGAGCTACGCCCAGGAGCGGGTCGTGTTCGGTTATCCCATCGGCGATTATCAGTTGACCCAGGTCAAGCTGGCGCGGATGGCGACCTACCTCGCCGTGGGCCGGCAATTCACCTATTCGGTGGGCCGGTTGATGGATAAAGGCGAGGGCGACATGGAAGCCAGCATGGTCAAATTCTTCACCTGCAAGACCGCCGAATGGGTGACGCGCGAGGCGTTGCAGATTCACGGTGGCATGGGCTACGCCGAGGAAACCCCGGTCAGCCGCTATTTCATTGACGCGCGGGTGCTGTCCATCTTCGAGGGCGCGGAGGAAACGCTGGCGCTGAAGGTGATCGCCCGTTCGCTGGTGGACAATGCCAAGACCAAGGCCGAGGTGGAGAAATAAGCCATGAGTTTTTCGATGCGCGTGACGACCGAGCAGCCGGAAGTCGCCGGTTCGGTGGCGGTGAATCTGGAATGGGCGCGGCGGCCGCAATACGGGCGCTATCTGGACGAGTTCGTGCCGGGACAGGTGTTTGTCCATCCGCGCGGCTACACCTTCGAACGTGGCCCGATGCTGGATTTCGCCCGGGTGTTCATGCAGTGCAACCCGCTGTATCTGAACGTGGAATACGCCAAGGCACACGGATTCCCGGATTTGCCGGCCAGCCCGCAGATGGTGTTCAACGTGGTGCTGTCGCTGGGCGTGCACAACGATTCCGAGAAAGCGATTGCCAATCTCGGCTATTACAACGTGCAATTCCTGCGGCCGGTTTATCCGGGCGACACCCTGCGCGGCTATACCAAGGTGATGGACCGTAAGGCGCGCGGCGAAGACAAGCCGGGCATCGTGCTGATTCGCACCCTAGGCGTGAACCAGCACAATCAGGTGGTGTTGCAGTACGAGCGCAAGATCATGGTCGGCTATCGCGGCGACCGCCTGCCGACCACGCCGGCCCCGACGACGCCGGTTGAATTCCCGTGGGTGGAACATCCGGTGGTGGAGTTGCCCCTCAACGCGGGCGGCTATCCGAGCCAGTTGACCGGTCCCAACACCTATTTCGAGGACTTCTCCCTCGGCGATCTGATCGTCCACGCCAATGGCCGCACCATCACCGACGAGCACATGGCCTGGACCTATCTGGTCGGCAACACTCATCCGTTGCACTTCGACCGGGTGTACAGCACTGGGCTGTCGGGTAAGATGAGCGGTGAGCCGATTGTTTATGGTGGGCTGGTGTTCGCTTGGCTGGAAGGCTTGGCCAGCCGC
>JAGTSD010000185.1 GCA_018262135.1 Pseudomonadota bacterium
GTCGTGACCGGTGGGGGACTGGGAGCAGCGGCGGTCGTGACCGGTGGGGGACTGGGAGCGGCCCGGACGGTGGAGGTGGGCGTGGCAGGTGGCGCTGTTGCCGTGGTCGGCCGGGGGGCGTGGCTTTCGTCCATCATGACCAGGAGTTGCGACGGATCCCGCAGGAATGGGATTTTCCAGAGAAAGTAGAGACCGATCAGGCAGATAACCGTCACGGCACAGAGGTAGAGCACGAAATGTTTCAGCCACCCGAGCCAGTCAAAACCGTCCGGCGCGTCATCCGGTTCGGGTTCCTGGGCAGCGCGGCGATCTGGCGGCGGTGGGACAGGGGAGTAGGCCAAACGATTCTTGATGGTCTCAAAGTGCGCTTTCAGGGTACCGCCGAGAGAGCGGGCGAAACGTGTGAGCCACTCGGGCAAACTGAAACCCTCCCGATTAAGCCGCCCGCGCGAGTCAAAACGGTTCAGGGCATTGTTCGGCGGGGGTTTGTGGAGAGTCTGGTTATCCGAGGGCGGGCCGGGAATGCGGGTTGCCTGTGTCATCGCGGCGGTCTCTGCGAATCATGGGAAATTGCGCCAATGACGGATTTCATCTCTGTTCCTGTCGGGATTCATCTGTCTGGCCCTTGTGCGCGTGTTGTCGCTATGCCGGTAACCGACCCATGCGCCGAGAGTATCAACGAGGTTAAGCTAAAAGTCCGGCGGGAATGCAACCATGATAAACGGGACGCTACCCTGCGCCAAGTTGGCTTCTCACCGCTGGACAGGTTTAGCCCACGATGTGAGGTTCCCATCAGCGGGGCGGTTCCGGTTACAACAGCGGCGACAGCAGGCGGGCGGTGGCTTCGCCCAATCGCTGACCCAGGGTGGCGCGGCGACCTGGCTTCACGTAGCGACGGGCCAGGCGCAGGTCGGCCGCGAAGCTGTCAGCCAGGCGTGTTGCCAGTCCGGCATCGTAAATCACCGCCATTGCCTCGAAATTCAGCGCCAGGCTCCGATTATCGAAATTGGCGCTGCCCACCGCCGCGATCCGTTCGTCCGCCACCAGCAGCTTGGCGTGCAGCATCGGCGGACCATATTCGTAAATCACCACGCCAGCGCTGATCAGTTCGTCGTAATAGCTGCGCGCGGCAGCGCTGACCAGTCGCGAGTCGCTGCGCCTGGGCGCCAGTATGCTGACCTCCACCCCCCGCAGGGCGGCATTGATCAGCGCAACGTTCAGCGCTTCGGTCGGGACGAAATAGGGCGGGCGGTTGTTGTCGGGGCCGGATTCGACGATTTGCAGCCAGGGTCCGGCCGGAGGATCGGGAAACCGCGGGAAAAATTCCGGCTCGAAGGGCGCGCGATCGGTGGCGAAGTACCAGTCTTCCAGGAAAATGAATTGCAGCCGGTGAACCGGGGTGCCCTCGATGCGCAGATGCGTGTCGCGCCAGGCGTTCGGACCGCGGTGGATGACGCTGTGATCCTCGCTGATATTGATGCCGCCGGTAAAGCCGACCTGGCCATCGCAAACCACGATCTTGCGGTGGGCGCGGAAATTGACCTGGTTGGGCCGCAGCCGGCGCAGGCTGATGGGGTTGAACCAGGCCATCTCGCCGCCGGCGTCCCGCAACGGTTGCAGAAAGCGGTCGGGGGTGCGGTCGGAGCCGATGGGGTCCAGCAGCAGCCGGACCTGAACCCCGGCGCGGGCTTTTTCGACCAGGAGATCGCGCAACCGGGTTCCCACCCGGTCGGGTTGCCACATGTAGTATTCCAGATGTGCATGATGAGTGGCGGCGGTAATGGTGGTTTCGATCGCCTGGAAGCACGCATCGCCGCTATCCAGCACGGTGACGCCAGTGGCCGGTACCGACGCGCCCTGGCCGAGCCGTTCCAGCAACCGCGCCAGTTGCCGTTCCAGACCGGCGTCTGGAAAACCGGGAGGGATGGAACCGGGAGGCAGATGGTCGGTGGACTGGATCAGGCGGGCCCGGGCGCGGCTGTAACGCCGCCGCCGCCGGCGCAACCGGCGCGGCCCGAACAGCAGGTACACCAGGAACCCAAAGTAGGGCATGAACAGCAGCGCCAGCAGCCAGGCCAGCGTGGCCGTCGGCGAGCGGCGCTCCAGAACCAGCCCAACCCCGACCAGGGCGATCCACAGCAGCCAGGCCAGCGACAGCAGGGCGGTCAGGTGTTCGGCGACCAAGACCCAAAAGCCGCTTAAAGCTGCTCGGAGGCAAATTCGGCCAGCCGCGAGCGCTCGCCGCGCCGCAGGGTAACGTGGCCACCGTGCGGCCAGTCCTTGAAACGATCCACGACATAGGTCAGGCCGGAGGTGGTTTCGGACAGATAGGGCGTATCAATCTGGGCGATGTTGCCCAGACAGATCACCTTGGAGCCGGGACCGGCGCGGGTGATCAGGGTTTTCATCTGCTTGGCGGTCAGGTTCTGCGCCTCATCAATGATTAGATACTTGTTCTGAAAGGTGCGCCCGCGCATGAAATTGAGCGAACGGATCTTGATCTTGCTGCTGAGCAGGTCAGCGGTGGCGGCGCGGCCCCATTCGCCGCCTTCTTTGGGGGCCAGCACTTCCAGATTGTCCATCAGCGCGCCCATCCAAGGTGTCATCTTCTCCTCCTCGGTGCCGGGCAGGAAGCCGATATCCTCGCCGACCGGCACCGTAACGCGAGTCATGATGATTTCCCGATACCGCTTGGCGTCCAGAGTTTGAGCCAGGCCAGCCGCCAGGGCCAGCAGGGTTTTACCCGTGCCAGCGGCGCCGAGCAGGGAAACAAAGTCAATGTCCGGGTCCAGCAGCAGGTTGAGAGCGAAATTCTGTTCGCGGTTGCGGGCGGTGATGCCCCAGACCGCATGATTGGGGGCGGTGTGATCCTTGAGAATTTCGAGGATCGCCTCACCGTCGCCCAATTGGCGAACGATGAAAGCCGCCTGGTCATCGGCCGGGAACAGCCCCTGGTTCGGATGCCAGTTCGCCACGTCCGGGCCGCGGACCCGGTAAAAGGTGCGACTGCTCTCCTTCCAGGAATCCAGCGCCTTGCCGTGGCTGTCCCAGAAATCCGCAGGCAAATCCCGGGTTCCGCCGTACAGCAGGTTGACGTCGTCGAGGGTCTGATCGTTGTAGTAGTCCTCGGCGTGAATGCCCAGGATGGCGGCCTTGATCCGCAGGTTGATGTCCTTGGAGACCAGAGTGACCTGACGGCGCGGGTGGTCCTGCTGCAAGGTCAGAGCCATGCTCAGGATGTCGTTGTCGGGCGTGTTGCCGGGCAGGCTGGCGGGTGGAGTGATGCGGTTGGGGCGGACCTGAAAGAACAGGCTTCCACGGGTCGGCTCGCCGGGTGGAACGAGCGGGCCGGGCAGGGGCAGGCCCCGATCAATTTCTTCCTTGCTGGCCCCCGCGATGAGGTCGTCGAGAAACCGGCTGACTTGGCGGACGTTGCGGGCCACTTCGGAAACGCCCTTCTTGGCGCGATCCAGTTCCTCCAGCACCATCATCGGCAGATGGATGTCGTGTTCCTGGAAGCGGAACAGCGCGGTCGGGTCGTGCATCAACACGTTGGTGTCGAGCACGAACAACCGGCGGTCGGGTGTGGGAGGCAGGGAACTTTCGGCGAGAGATAGAGAGTCAGGGTGATGGGTCATTTTCTATCGTTGGGTTTGCTGGAACTGGGTTCCTGACGCCGTCCGGGTCGCTCGCGGGCGGCAATGAATTTCCTCCTGTAAATTTTCCTGTGATCGCAGCTAGGCAACGGGGGGTTGAGCGTCGACGTCATCCTCATGTCTGAACCACGGATTGCCACAGATAACACGGATAGCACGGGTTTTTCCGTGTAATCCGGTAATCCGTTTAATCCGTGATTCAGACCAAGCAGTGTCTTGCTCGTCTCTGAGTTTCGGCCACAGGAAAATTTACAGGAGGATGAATTTTGCGCAAAATCTTCAGCGCCCGCTATTGCGCCGTTACCACCGAAGGCCGCGGCCACGCCTTGAGAATGGACTGCACCACGGTCGCCAGCGGTATGGCGAAGAACACCCCCCAGAATCCCCACAGCCCGCCGAAGACCAGCACCGCCGTGATGATGGCGATAGGGTGCAGGTCCACCACCTCGGAAAACAGCAATGGCACCAGCACATTGCCATCCAGTCCCTGGATGATCAGATAGACGCCGAGCAGCCACAGAAACTCCGAACTCCAGCCCCACTGAAAGAACGCGACCAGCGCCACCGGCACCGTCACCACCACCGCCCCGATATAGGGCACGATGACCGACAGCCCCACCATCAGAGCCAGCAGCATGGCGAATTGCAGGCCCATGTAGGCGAACGCCATATAGGTCGCCACCCAGACCACCAGTATTTCCAGAAACTTGCCGCGCACGTAATTACCCATCTGCCGGTCTACCTCGCGCCAGACCTGCTGGGCCAGGGTGTGGTCGCGCGGCATAAAGCCGTGTAGCCAGCCCACGATCAAGTCCTTGTCCTTCAGGAAGAAAAATACCAGCAACGGCACCAGCACCAGATAGATGGCGATGGTGATGAAGCCCATGCCGGCCGCCAGCGACCAGGACAGCGCCTTTTGGCCCCAGGTGGCGATTTCGGCCTTCAGCGCATTGATGACTTCGAGAATCTGCGCTTCGGTGATGAATTCCGGGTACAGGGCGGGCAGGCTTAGCAACAGGTTCTGGCCCTGGACGATCATGTTGGGGAACTGTTGCACGAGTTGCGTTAATTGCCGCGAGACCATCGGCAGTAAACCCAGCAGCAGGAACAGCACGAAGGCGATGAACAGTACAAATACTACGCCGACCGCCAGCAGGCGCGGCGTGTGCGCCCGGCGTTGAGCCAGTTGTACAACGCCTTCCAGCAGATAGGCGATGACCAGGCTGGCCAGAACCGGCGCCAGATCCCGCCCCATGACCAGGATCACGCTGGCGACCAGAACCAGCACGACGGTCAGAATGACCGCTTGGGGATCGTTAAACAATCGTTGAAACCAGTCGCTGACGATTTTCATGCTTGGCCTTGGCGCTTGTTCAGTTGCGCGCCTGCATGTTAGCAACAAAACCGCTGCTATCCCAACCGCCACCAGGGTTTGAACCGCCGCCACTGGCCGTGGTCTATCAACGCTGGCAACCGATTTCCACCGCGCTACGCTCACTCCGAGTGCATTGCACCAGAGCGGTGCGAGTGACTGCCCTTTAATCCCGAACATAGCCTGAATCCATCGGCTGATCGCGGGTCTAAAGCAACAAGATACCGTCAGATCCGCCCATCAATCCGCAAAGGATTGATTTCAGCTTATTTATTAAATTTTGCGCTATATCCCGGCCTCTGCCGCCCCAAACCCGGACTGGTCCATTAATTGCTTAATTCTTCCCCAAAACGTCCGCTGACCTGCGGAGCGACCAGGATGGCGCACGGATTGACGGAAAATTCGCCAGGGTTTGCCCTGCCCGGTTTGCCCCCGGAAGCCGCCGCGCTTCCGTGACTACAGAGAGGTTATGACCATGACGATTTTCAAGCGATACCTGTCGCGCTACGAAGAGAGCCGCGAAGAGAATCTTTCGCTCCAGGAATATCTGGAGCTATGCAAGAAGGATCCGCTCGCTTACGCCACCGCTGCGGAGCGGTTGTTGAAAGC
>JAGTSD010000019.1 GCA_018262135.1 Pseudomonadota bacterium
GCACGATCTTGCCTTCACCCTGCGCGAGATCCACACTGCCCTTGCGCCGGGGGGTTTGGTTGTCGCATCCGAATGCGTGCGTCCCTTCCCCGGTCGGACGGTCCATGTCGAATTCGTCTTTCAATTGCTGGAATCCTTCCGTTCGCCCGTCCTTCACCCGGCGTGGCGACCCACTGGCGGATTCCTGACCCCCGAACAGTGGACGACGGCGTTTCGCGCGGCCGGATTCGTGGACCCGTTCGTCTGGCCGGATATCCCCCGGATTCGCGATTACTACCCGGCGTTCGTCGTGGCTGCGGTCGGCGCGACCCGGCTCTGAAAATGCTATGCGCCGCTGCTCTTGCGCCCGAAGTAGGCGCGGAACAGGTCAAATTCCACGTGGCAGCCCGCTTCGGCGAAACCGGCGGTCCGGATGGCCTGGAGGATGGTTTCGGGCGGGACGCAATTCTCGATCGTATCCCAGTAGTAGTGCATGAGGGTTTGCAGATCCCGCTGGCCGGTAGTCAGCCAGCCGAGCAGCGGCACCAGCCGGCCCAGATAGAACTTGAGCAGGGCGCGTTTGACCGGATGGGCGGGCCGGGTGATTTCCAGGATCAGCAGCACCCCGCCCGGCCGCAGCACCCGGTGGAACTCGTGGAAGGTGACGTTGAGATCGGCGATGTGGCGCAGCGCGTAGCCCATGCTGACCACATCGCAACAGGCGTCGGCGACCGGCAACTGCTCCATCAGGCCCTGAATCAGCGGAATACCCAACAGCCGGCGCACTTCAGCCAGCATTCCGGCGCTGATGTCCAGCCCGATGACCGCCTGGGGATCGCCGGTGATGGTCAGCGCCTGCCGGGCCACCAGCCCGGTGCCGATGGCGACATCGAGCACGGTCATGCCCGGACGCAGTCCTGCCTGCAGCAGCGCCCGGCGGCGATACCAGCTCCCGGAGCCGAACGACAGCAGCCGGTTGATGTGATCGTAATAGCGGGCGGTGCGGTCGAACAGCCCGCGCACGAAGGCCGGTCGTTGCGCCAGATCGGGGTAGTAGTCCGGCAGCACCGGATGCGGTTCGAGCGGCTCGTTGGGTTTCATGGAGTGATGTCCTGGGGCGGTTTACCGGGTAGCGCTGGCCGCCAGCCCTTCGATTTCGATCAGCAGCTCCCGGCGGCAGATCTCGGCGCGCAGGAACAGCAGGGGAATATCCGGCCCAAACGTTCGGGCGATCCGCTCGCGCGCCGGCGCTGGATCGAGGTCCGGACGGACGTACACCCGAAACAGCACCGGCTGCAGCGGCGCTGGCATTCGCTGGCTGGCCCGGGCGATCAGCGCAGCCAGATTCAGCAGGGTTTCGTCCAGTTGCGCCATCAGGTCGAGGTGCTGGCTGGCGTGGCCAACGACGCTGGCAGTGCCGGAAATGTAAAGGTGATAATCCTGTTCCCCCCAATGTTTCAGGATGGCCCGCGAGAACGACGGACTCTGCGGGCCGTACTGGCTCGGATAATGGAAGGCGCTCACCTGACGGGGATTTTCGATTTGCCAGCCGGGGCTACGGGCGGCCAGCGCGAACAACCGCAGGCCGGGTTCGCTGGTTCCAATGGCGGAGGCTGCCGGCAGATGGGTTTCCCGTTCGGCCCGCTCCGCCCGCAGGGCCGCGTGCCGGCCCACGCAAAACGCACGATACCGCTCCAGGCCACCCGCATCGCGGGTGATGGCGGAGAAGTAGTTCCAAACCCGCAGCACATGCGGATAGCCGCGGGCGCGGGCCGCCGCGAACAGCCGTTGATAGGCGACGGTGGTGAGGGGACTCAGCAGGTCTGGAGCGGATTCATCCAGATGGAGATGCAAAAACAGGGCGTCGCCATTATCCGCGTAATGCACCCCGTCCAGAACGCCGGTATGCGCCGACCGCGCGCCGAGCCAGATCTCGGCGGGTGCGCCGCCGCCCAGTTCGCACAGGGGAATGGCGCAAACGCGCGGATCGGCAGCAGGTGGGGATGGCGAACCAAACCGGATCAGCGCCAGCAGGCGATCATCGTTCAACCAGGCGCTCGCGTGCGCCACGTCGCTATAAAAGACAGTGAAGGGTGTCATGCTTGAAAGGCGCGCGAATCGGGCCAGCCCAGGGTGGAATGGGGGAGCAGGCTGGCTGGTTCCGGTGGTGGGAAGACTGGTTCGGCAGGCATTTATGCTTTGAAATTGGACAGTTGCGAGTTTTGACGGTCAGGCATGGTATAGTTTAGCGGTGAATTCGCAAGCCCTGATAGCATTGTCGCTGATCAGTCTTTCATTCCATTCTCACGAGGTCGCAAATGGAAGCTCTTTCGTCGTTCGAGTTGGAGGTGGCTCGACTGCTGGTTGAGACCCTGCATCTGGAAGACATCCAACCGGAAGACATCGCGCCGGAGGAGGCGCTGTTCGGCGAGGGGCTGGGTTTGGATTCCATTGATGCGCTCGAACTGGCGCTGGCGATTTCCAAAACCTACGGCTTTCAACTGCGCTCCGAGGACAAGGACAACCGGCGCATTTTCGCCTCACTGCGGGCGCTGAGCCAGCACATCGCGCAACAGCGCACCCGCTGAAAACCGGTCGTTTGGGAGGGCCGGTCATTTGCAGCAAACCCTTTTGGCGCAGGACGGGCAAAGCTGGATCGTTGTTTTTACCATTTCCAATTCGTAGCGATGAGCCGATTTGCATGGAGTACCGTATGCGTTCTGGTCGCCGTGGGGTTGATCCTGGCGCTGGTCGAGAATGTTTCGTACCAGGCCTGCCTGCTGGCGGGGCTCGGTGCATGTTATGTCGCGCTACTGGCAGCTGGCTCGCTGGTGCCCCGGCTGGATTTCTATCTGCACGCGGTGCGCCGCGGTCCGGCCGACCACCCCTGGGTGGCGTTGACTTTCGACGATGGTCCCAATCCCGCCACCACACCGCTATTGCTTGAGCTGTTGCAACGCGAACGGATACCCGCCGCGTTTTTTTTCGTGGGCGAAGCAGCGCGCCGTTACCCGGATCTGGTGGCGCGAGCGGCCGCGGATGGTCACCTGATCGGCAATCACTCCGACCGGCACGGATATGGCTGGGCGGTTTCGTCCGCCGAGCAGATATTTGCCGAATTCGCGGCGGCCAGCCGGACGCTCGCCGGGATTCTGGGCCAGCCGCCACGTTTTGTGCGGACGCCGGCGGGCGTGTCGAGCCCGCATCTGGCCGATGCGCTGCAGCGGCTGCAACTTCGCAACGTTGCCTGGGACGTGCGCGGCCTTGAGGGTGTTTACCGCGATCCCGAGCGTATCGCAGCCTGGGTTGCCCGCCGGGGGCGCAACGGTTCGATTATCCTGTTGCACGAACTCTATTACGGTGTGTGTCATTTCAAACCTGGGCAGGTATTGGCGACCGCGCAACTGACGATCGAGCGGCTGCGTAGTCGTGGTTTTCATTTCGTGCGCCTGGATCGGTTGCTTGAGCAACCGGATCATGCCGCTGTATCGAGCGACCGGAATACGTCGCTGGAGACCGGTGCACTCCTGGTCGAGAAGGGCGCTGGCCAAGCGATGGGTTACTGTGACGTTGCCACGATCGCGTCCAGAGCGGGACGAGCCGGGTGAGCCAGCAGTGGGCGCGGCTGCCGGAGCGTGGCACCCCGCTGATGTTGCGGCTGATTCGGTGGATCGCTCTGCATATTGGCCGGCCGGTGGGCCGCGCGCTGCTGTATCCCATCACTCTGTATTTTCTGCTGACCGCTCCGGCGGCGCGGCGCGGATCACAGCGGTTCCTGCGGCGGGCGCTGGGGCGCGAGCCAGGCTGGTGGGGGGTATTTCGCCACATCCACTGTTTCGCCGCCACCATTCTGGATCGGGTGTACTTCCTGACCGGGCGGTTGCAACCGTTCGTCATCGAGATTTTTGGCGACCAGTTGATCATCGAGCAGGCGGCGTCCGGACAGGGCTGCGTTCTGTTGGGATCGCACCTGGGCAGTTTCGAGGCGCTGCGAGCGATTGGCGTCACCCTCCGACACTTCCCGATTAAAATCCTGATGAATACGGGCCATAACCGGGATATTACCGAATTCCTCAACGCGCTGAATCCAGCGCTGGCCCAGGCCATCATTCCCATCGGTGGGCCGGATACGCTGCTCCGGGTTCAGGAAAGTGTGGCGCAGGGTTATATGGTCGGCGTGTTGGGAGATCGGGTGGTGGCAGGCGAAAAAACGGTGCGCGTCCGGTTTTTCGACCAGGAGACGGCGTTTCCCGCCGGGCCGTTGGTGCTGGCGGCGCTGGCGAATTGCCCGGTCATCCTGTGTTTTGGCCTGTATCGCGGTGGCCATCGTTACGAAGTTCATTTCGAGCGGCTGGCGGAGCGGATCGTACTCGACCGGAATCGCCGTCAGGAACAACTCGCGGTCTGGGTCCAACGTTACGCCGACCGGCTGGAACATTACGCCCGCCTTGCACCGTATAACTGGTTCAACTTCTATGACTACTGGGAGGAGGAGGCGTGAATGGCATAGCGCCGGCCATCCGGCGGCGCTTCGCCCGGCAACTGGGCATGGGCTGGGACGGTCTGGCGATGCTGGCGCTGTCGAATCTATTGCTGCTGGCGACCCTGGGCTTGAGCGGGTTGTGGCTGTTGCACCGGGTTTGGCGGATTGCGCGCGACTCGCCGGTTGCCGGCATGGAGGGGGATTGGATCGTGGTGCTGGGCGCGCGATTGATTCACGACCAGGTCGCGCCCGGCTACGCCCGCCGGCTGCGGCGGGCCGCCGCGCTGTACCATGCCGATCCCCGGCGGCGGGTTCTGCTGGTCGGCGGCCATACCGGCAGCAGCGTTAGCGAAGCCGAGCGCGGTCGGGAATGGCTGTTTGGACTCGGTCTGCCGGCGGCCAGTCTGTTCGTCGAGGATCAGTCCTTGAACACGCTCGATAATCTGCGCCAGACGCGGCGCTTGCTGGGCGGGGATGGCGCGCGGCCTTTCGTGCTGGTGACCAGTCGCTACCATCTGGCCCGCAGTCAGGCGCTGGCGCACGGTCTCGATTTGCAGCCGGTGCCGTGCGCTGCCGAGGAATGCCTGTACCTCAATCCGCGGACGCTGTGGCGGCTCGGCCTGGAAGCCTGGTATCTGCACTGGTATGAGGTGGGCAAGGTCTGGTCGCGCTGGACCCACAATCGTCATAATCTGGCAAGGATTACCTGAGAATGGTCCACGGAAGTCACGGAAAACACGGAAGGGAAGACTCGGAACAGGATGACCATGCCTCATCAACGGCTGGTTTGGGTGTTTTGGTGGATAAGAGGCAAATTCAAACCCTGATTCCTCATGCAGGCGCCATGTGCCTGCTGGAGAGGGTGACGGCTTGGGATGAGGACAGCATCGTGTGCGTGACTCAGACCCATCGTGATCCCGCCAATCCGTTGCGCCGCCAGGGCCGGTTGGCGATGCTGCACGCTTGCGAGTACGGCGCGCAGGCGGCGGCGATTCACGGCGGCCTGCGCGCCCGGGCAGCGGGGCAAAGCGCGCCGGCGGGTTATCTGGCCGCCTTGCGCGATGTCCGCTGGTTTGCCGAGGACTTGGCGGTGGTGGACGCCCCGTTGGAGGTCGCCGCCCGCCTGGTGCTGGGCGATGCCGCCTACTGCATTTATGCGATTCAGGTCAGCGCCGCGAGCCAGCCGTTGGCGGAAGCCCGCATTACCATCGCGCCACAACCCGAAAACGGAGTTTGTTCGTGAAATGCTGGGCTGGGTTGTTACTTTACTGGCCGCTGGCGTGCATGGCCGCCGATGACGCGCTGTCCCAGGTCATGCGGGCGCTGGCAGCGGTGCCGGCAGTGGAAGCATCGTTCCGGGAGGAAAAGACCCTGGCGATGCTGGACACCCCGCTGGTCGCCAGCGGGGTGTTGTACTACCGCGCTCCCGATTTTCTGCGCAAGCGGACCCTGTATCCACACCCGGAGGATTACGAGGCTGATGGTCATTGGCTGACGGTCGAGACGCCGGATGCCGGGCGCCGGCAGTTCAATCTCAATGGCTATCCGCAACTGCGCCCTTTCGTCGAGGCGATCCGCGCGACTCAGGCCGGCGACCAGGCGGCGCTGGAGCGTTATTACCAGTTGGAATTGTGGGGGACGCCCGCCGACTGGAGCCTGCGCTTGACGCCCCGCGATACGGATGCCCAGCGCTACGTCGCCGCCATCGTGTTGCGTGGCCGGAATGGACGGATTGACAGCATGGAAACGCTGGAGCCGGACGGCGACCGCAGCCTGATGACGATCACTTCGCGCTGAGGCCAGCGTCCATCATGCGCCGCTGGTCCATTCCGCTGCTGTGGCTGCTGGCCGCGCTGGGCTGCGGCTGGATCGTGCTGACCGCGCCGGTTGCCGCCGACCTCGCACTGTTCGCC
The DNA here is from genome assembly GCA_018262135.1 of Pseudomonadota bacterium. Lineage (GTDB taxonomy): Bacteria > Pseudomonadota > Gammaproteobacteria > Competibacterales > Competibacteraceae > Contendibacter. The sequence goes on from JAGTSD010000019.1 coordinate 6,376, forward strand.
TCCCGTGCCGATCCGGTGACGGAACTGCTGCTGGAACAGTTGCGTAGCGGTCCGACCACCCGGCTGATTCTGCTCGGCCTGGCCGGCGACGTGGAACCCGAACGCGCCGCTGTCAGCCAGCGGCTGGCGGAACGGCTTCGGGTTAACCGTGAGTTCGCCCGGGTGGCCAACGGCGCAGATGCGCTGCCCGAGGCGGAATTGCAAGCCCTCTTCGCCCATCGCTACCGATTGAGTCCGACCGTCGCCCCGGAACGCTTCACGGTGGAAGGGTTGCGCACCGGATTGCAACAGCGCCTGGCGGAATTGCAGTCGCCGCTGGCGGTATTCCAGAAACGCTGGCTGGCCGGCGACCCCACCGGCGAGCTGCTGACGTTGTTCAAACAGTGGCAGGGCGGCTTGCGCGAACCGGCCAAGCGGCGGGGCGTCTGGTTCTCACCGGACGGCGAGCGCGCCCTGCTGCTGGTCGAAACCCAGGCCTCCGGTTACGACCTCGCCGCCCAGCGTGCGGCAGTGACCGCGATTCGTGCGGCGTTCGCCGCCGCCAGCACCGGAACCGGCGTGCGCCTGGAAATGAGCGGTCCCGGCGTGCTGGCGACGCTGGCGGCGGACACGATCCGCGGCCAGGCGGAGTGGCTCAGCACGCTGGCGCTGGCTGCGGTGGTGCTGCTGCTGCTCCTGGTCTACCGCTCGGCGCGCACGGTCTGGATGGGCGCATTGCCGATGCTGTCGTCATTGCTGGCCGGTGCGGCGGCGGTGGACCTGATCTTCGGCAAGATGTACCTGATCACCTTGGCGTTCAGCATGACCCTGCTGGGGGAAACGCTGGACTATCCCACCTACCTGTTCAGCCATAGGCGGGCGGCGGACACCGTGGCGGACACGGTGCGCCAGTTGTGGCCAACCTTGCGGCTTTGCGTGGCGACCACGATGCTGGGTTGCCTGGCAATGCTCGACGCCGATTTCCCCGGCTTGAGCCAGTTGGGCGTGTTCACCGTTGCCGGCATTGCCGCCGCCGTGGCAACTACCCGCTGGCTGTTGCCGGCCCTGCTGCCGCCGGACTGGATGCCACCGCGACCGACCGCCATTGGCCCCTGGGCGGACCGGGTGTTGCAACCTCGGCCCCGGCTGGCCCTGGCGCTGGGCGGGTGCGGTTTGCTGGCGCTGCTGATCCTGATCGGCAAGGCGCCGGCGCTGTGGGAAAACGATCTGGCCGCGCTCAGCCCGGTGCCGCATGAACTGTTGCGGCTCGATCAGGAACTGCGCACCGCGCTGGGTGCGCCCGAAGTCGGTCATTTGATCGCGATCACCGCGCCGGACGCCGAAACTGCCCTGCGCCACGGCGAAACGATTGCAGCCTATCTGGATGAGCGCCAGCGGGAAGGCGCGCTGGCCGGGTACGACGGCGCGATGCGCTATCTGCCCAGCGCGCAGATGCAGCAGCAGCGTCAGGCCTGGTTGCCGGATGCGGCAACGCTGACCGCCAACCTGAACGCCGCTTTGGCAGGCTTGCCGTTCAAGCCGGGACTGTTCGCGCCCTTTCTCGACGCCATCGCCGCCGCACGCACTGCGCCGCCGCTGCGGCCCGAGGACGTGCGCGGCACGCTGCTGGGAACGCGGGTCAACGCCCTGCTGTTTCCCGGCGAGCACGGCTGGACCGCGCTGCTGCCGCTCAGCGGCGTGCGGGATGCGCAGGCGCTGGCCGCTGGTTTGCCACAAGGCGAGGCCAGCCGGGCCTACTATCTGGACCTGCGGGCGGAAACCAACCGGCTGGTGGCGGGTTTCCGCGAAGCGACGCTGGCGCGGATCGGGTGGGGCGCCGTGCTGATCGTAGCGGTGGTCTGGCTGGGATTGCGCGCCTGGCGGCAGGTCATCGCCGCGCTCTTGCCGGTGGGGCTGGCGCTGGTGTTCACCGTGGCGGCCCTGCTGGCTCTGGGCGAGCGGCTGTCGCTGTTCCATCTGGTCTCGCTGCTGCTGGTGTTGGGGGTCGGCGTGGATTACGGACTGTTTTTCAGCCGGCCCGGCGCTGATCCGGATTTGCGCCGCCGCACCCTGCACGCCCTCCTGGTCTGCTGTGGTTCCGCCTTGATCGTGTTTGGTATGCTTTCAACTTCCGCACTGCCGGCGCTGCGGGCCATCGGTTTGACCGTGAGCCTGGGCGTGGCCGCCAGTTTCCTGGCCGCCCTGATAGCGGCTCGACCCTTGTTGACCAGGATGAGTTGAATTGATGGCGATCAAGCCGCTGGCGATTGCCGCCTGTACCCTGACCAATGCCCTGGGACCCGGCATCGCGGCTTCGCTGGATGCGTTGCGGCGCGGCGAAAGCGGGCTGCGGCCCTGCGATTTCGAGGACGTGGTGCTGAATACCTGGATTGGCCGGGTCGCGGGGCTGGAAGAGGAACCCTTGCGCGGCGAGTTTGCGCCGTTTGATTGCCGTAACAACCGGCTGGCCCGGCTGGGCCTGGAACAGGACGGATTCGGCGCGGCGGTGCGCCAGGCCCGCGACCGTTACGGCCCCGACCGGATCGGCGTGTTCGTGGGCACCAGCACCTCCGGCATCGGCGCGACAGAACAGGCCTATCGCCAGTGCGATCTCATCACCCGGAGCTTGCCGGCGACCTTCGATTACCGGCACACCCACAACGTGTTCTCGGTTGCGGATTTCACCCGGCGCTGGCTGGGCCTGACCGGCGCGGCGTTCGCCATTTCCACCGCCTGTTCCTCCAGCGCCAAGGCGTTCGCGTCCGCGTGGCGGCAGATGCGGGCGGGGTTTTGCGACGCCGCCTTGGTCGGCGGCGTGGACAGCCTGTGCCTGACCACCCTCTATGGCTTCAACGCGCTGGGACTGGCGTCCACCCGGCCCTGCCGGCCCTGGGATGTTGAACGCGATGGCTTGAGCGTCGGCGAGGCGGCCGGTTTCGCGCTGCTGGAATGGGCCGAACCGGGCGATGATCGCGTCCTGCTGCTCGGTTACGGCGAAAGCAGCGACGCCTGGCACATGACCGCCGCTCATCCTGAAGGGGCCGGGGCGGCGCTGGCGATGCAACAGGCCCTCGCGCGGGCGGAGGTTCTCCCGGCGCAGGTGGACTACATCAACCTGCACGGCACCGCCACGCCGCTGAACGATGCCGCCGAGGATCGGGCGGTCGTGCGGGTGTTCGGGTCGGACACGCCGTGCAGTTCCACCAAGGGCTGGACCGGCCACACGCTGGGCGCAGCGGGTATTACCGAAGCCATTTTCGTTTCCCTGTGCCTGGAACAGGGCCTGATCCCCGGCACGCTCAATACCCGCCAGCGCGATCCGAAACTGGGCGCGGGCCTGGTCCTGGAAACCCGCGAAAGTCCGCTGCGGCTAGCGCTGAGCAACTCCTTCGGCTTCGGTGGCACCAATTGCAGCCTGTTGTTTGGACGCAGGGTACGGTCTCCCTCGCCCCGGGTGGGAGAGGGTCGGGGTGAGGGGGTGGCATGAATACGCTCTTCGTGGAAGCCGTGGGCCTCATGGCGCCAGGTCTGGCGGGCTGGACTGCCAGCCAGGCGGTGCTCGCCGGCCAGCAACCCTACGTCGCCGCGCCGATGCCGGCGGCCATGGCCACCCTGTTGCCAGCCAATGAACGGCGGCGCGTGACCGCTACGATCAAGCTCGCCCTTCAGGTCGCGCAGGAGGCGATGGCCCAAATTGATCTCGATGCCAGCGCGGTGCGCACGGTGTTTGCGTCCTCGGGCGGCGACAGCGAGGTGCTGGACAAAATCTGCACGGCGTTGACCCAGCCCGACCGGCCGGTATCGCCAACTCATTTTCATCAATCGGTGCATAACACACCCGCCGGCTACTGGGCGATTGCCACCAGCTGTATGCAACCCTCGCTCAGCCTGGCCGCCTACGACGGCAGCTTCGCCGCCGGCCTGCGGGAAGCGGCGGCGCTGGCGTGGGCCGACCAGGCGCGAGTGTTGCTGGTCGCCTATGACCTGCCGCTGCCGGCGCCGATGGCTGGGCACCGCAAAATCGTCGTGCCGTTTGGCGTGGCGCTGCTGCTGAATCCGGCGCCGCCAGCCAACCGCCTGGCGCTGCTGCGCCTGACCTCCAGTGGGAACGAACCGGCGGACCGGCTGGACGATGAAGGCCTGGAGCACTTGCGTTCCGGGAATCCCAGCGCCCGGAGCTTGCCGTTGCTGTGCGCTATAGCTCAAGGCGCGGCAAGGCAGGTGATCCTGTCCGCCGGCGACAGCGCGACCCTGCGCGTAGAGATCGACCCGTGAAGCGAGCGCTGGTCACCGGCGGCAGCGGCGACATTGGCCGTTCGATCTGTCAGCGGCTGGCCTGTGACGGCTTGCACGTCATCGTTCACGCCCACCAGCATCCCGACCGGGCGGTGGAAGTCGTGGACGCCATTCGGAGCGCCGGTGGCTCGGCAGAAGCGACTGCGTTCGATGTCGCCGACGGCGAGCAGACCCGCCGGATGCTGACCGAACTGCTCGAGGCCGGACCGATTCAGGTGCTGGTCAACAATGCTGGCATTCACGACGACGCGCCCATGGCGAGCATGTCCCCGTTGCAGTGGCGGCGGGTGATTGACGTATGCCTGCACGGCTTTTTCAATGTGACCCAGCCCTTGCTGCTGCCGATGATGAGCACGCGTTGGGGCCGCATCGTCAACATCTCATCGCTGGCGGGCGTGACCGGCAATCGCGGCCAGACCAATTACGCCGCTGCCAAGGCCGGCCTGCACGGTGCAACCCGGGCGCTGGCGCTGGAGCTGGCCTCGCGCGGGATCACGGTCAACGCCATCGCGCCAGGCATCATCGCCGGACCGGCCACGGACGCAGTGTTCGATAAGGCGACGATTAAGACCCTGGTGCCGATGCGGCGTGCGGGGACGCCGGATGAAGTCGCCGCTCTGGTCGGATTCCTGGCGTCCGACCAGGCGGCCTACCTGACCGGCCAGATCATCAGCCTCAACGGCGGCATTATCTAAAGCCGCCCATGACCATCGCCGTCGTCATCCCTGCCTACAACGAAGCCGCCACCATCGCCGGTATTGTTCACCGCGCCCGGCAACAGGTGGAGCGGGTGTTCGTGGTGGACGACGGCTCCCGCGACGACACCGCCGCCCAGGCCGAGGCGGCAGGCGCGGTAGTAATCCGTCAGCCAAAGAATCAGGGCAAGGGCGCCAGCCTGTGGCGCGGGATGCAAACCGCGCTGGCGCAGGGTGCGGAGGCGGTGATCACCCTGGACGCCGACGGTCAGCACCGGCCCGAGGATATTCCGAAACTGCTGGAAGCCCGCCAGCGCTGGCCTGGTTGCCCGATCATCGCCGCCCGCCTGAAATGCCGCGAAGCCGCGCCCCCGCTGCGGCGCTTCGCCAATGGCATGGCCGATTTCTGGGTGTCCTGGGCGGCGGGTTGCCCGATTCCTGATACCCAGTCCGGGTTCCGACTGTATCCGGCCGAGTTTCTGCGCCACGCGACCGGACCCGAACCGGAACGGCGCGGTTTTGCGTTTGAAAGCGCCCTGCTGATGCAGGCGGGCTGCCAGCGGCGCTATCCGGG
>JAGTSD010000186.1 GCA_018262135.1 Pseudomonadota bacterium
CACCACCGCGTTGCCCTGCACCTGCACGTTGTAGGGCACCAGCCGCGCCAGATTCAGCGAGGCCCGGGTCCGGTCGGCGCCCTCCAGCACGCTGATCTTGTCGGCCACGCCGACATTGATCGCCTGCTGCCGCGCGCTCAGGCCGTTGGTGGTATCCAGAAAATCCAGCACGATCCGCGCCGGCTCGTTGATGGTGAAACTGCTCGGCGGCCCCTTGGGCGGCCCCGATAACCGGAACCGCAGTTGCAGGCGATTGCCGGCCAGCGGGCTGATATCCACCGCTTGCAACACCACGGACCCCGTCTCCGCGGCCGCCGCCGCCACTGCACTCCACATCCCGACCAGCACCACTCCCCAAATCAGTCCCAGCACCGCCATCCACGGTAGCAGCCGCCCCCTGGCTGACCGACGGTCCTGTTGGCCTTCACTCGCGGACCTGTTTGTCATGACACTTCCCCCTCAATCATTGGGTAAGCGACAGAAACGCTTCGCGTTCCTGCCAGCGCCCGGGCCCTTCCGGAACGATCTCCTTCAACTCAATCCGCTGCTCCGTGATACCGATGATCTTGCCGTGGTTGGTGCCCAGATAATTGTTTTTCTGTACCCGATGCACGACGTTATCGGGAGCCAGAATCAGCGCCCACAACTCGCCCCCGCTGCCACCCATGCGGAAGGTGCCCATCATCTTGAGCGAACCCAGCGAGTACTTCTCCAGTTCCTCCCGCACCCGATTCGGATCGGGCCGCGGACCCGTGTAGTTGGGACTCTGCGCCATCAGCTCCTGCGGCAACTCCAGTTCTTCCTCCTGGGCGAAGGGCGCCAGCGCGAAGGGATCCTTGATGCCTTGGGCCGTATAGGCGAAGGGCTTGTAGAGTTTGATTTCCGGCGGCGGATCGAGCTTCTTGACCGGCGCGGTTTTCTGGGTAGTCGCCACGAACTGCTGGACTTCGCTCAGATCCGGCTGGGCGCAGCCCGCCAGGACGATCAGCGCCACGCCCAGCCACGCCGCGCCACCCGCTGTTCTCACCCCAAGACGCGCGTTCATTTCTGGCCAGCCCCCGCCTTTTGCTGCTGTTTCTGACCGCCCGCCGCCGGTGCGCTGGCTTCCTCCATATAGCGATAGGTTTGCAGCTTCGCCTCGATGCTCAGCGGCTCGTTGGCCAACTTGATATTTTTCTTCGCGCCGCCCGCCTTGGCTTCCTTGCTGGCGATGCCGACCAGCGTCGCGTTCTCCAGGGTCACGATCCGCGACAGCGCCGCCACCCCGCTCACGAACGCGCCAAACTGATGATAGTTGCCCCTGGCCTTGATGGTGATCGGCTTGGCGGCATAAAAATCCTTCGGCTGCTCGGCCTCGGGCTTGAACAGCTCAAACTCCAGGCCGTTTTTCTTGCCGGTATTGGACACATCCTCCAGCAGGTCCGGCATTTCGGTGCCGGTCGGCAACTGGCGCAGCATCACCTGCAAATCCGCTTCCATCTGTTTGAGCTGCTGCCGGAATGCTTCCAGATTGGCAGTCGTCCGCCACTTCTCGACAAACTCCTGCCGGAGCGCCTGCTCCTCCCGGGTCACCCGGTCCAGTTCATCAAGCTGATCCCTGGTAAAGAAGTAATACCCGGCGCCCAGCACGGCGGCGATGACCAGCACCACCAGCACCACCTTGCCCGGCAGCGGCCAACTGCCGGCTTCCCGCAGATCGAAATCGCTGAGGTTGATCTCGGACAGCTTCATGTCTTGTTACCCCCCGCGCCAGCCGGCCCGACTTCCTCTCCGCCCAGCTTGAGCGGCACGACCAGTTCGAAGACCCGGGCCTGCACGTTGTTCACGTTTCGAGTCTCAATGATCTGCAGCACCGGCTCGCCAAACAGATCGGCGGCGCTCTTGAGGTCGCGCATGAACTTGGAAATGATGTCGTCGGAACGGGCGATACCGTTGAGCGTCACCTGATTGTTGGCGGTCTTGAACCCGGTCAGGTAGATATCCTGGGGCACCAGCCGCACCAGTTCGTCCAGCATTCGCACCATGCCGGGGCGAACCGACTGCAATTTCTGGATAACGTTGAGGCGCTCCACCAGCCGGCTCTTGGTTTTTTGCAGTTCCTGCATTTCCTCGGCCGCTTTCTTGAGCCGGGCGATTTCGCCGCGCAGGTAGTTGTTGCGCTCCTGCTGATACTCGATGCGGTGGGCGATCTCGGTATACACCAGAAACACGATACCGGCTCCGAACAGCGCCGCCGCGACCAGCATTCCGATCAGTTGGCGCTGCCGGTTGACGCGGCGCGCTTCGCGCCAGGGCAGCAAATTGATGCGCGTCATGTCAGTCGAAACTCCTCAGAGCCAGCCCGCAGGCGACCGTCAGCAGCGGCGCATCGCGCAACAGGGCGTTGCCGTTCACCCGCGCGGCGCTCCCCATGTTCTTGAAGGGGTTGGCCACGACCGTCGTGATGCCCAACACGTCCGCCACGACCCGATCCAAACCTGCGATCATGGCGCCTCCACCGCTCAAGACAACAGTATCTATATTATAGCGGCCGGAAACATACAGGTCGGAGGAAAAAAAGAACTGCAAGGCGTGACCGATCTGTTCGGCCAGCATCTGCTTGAAGGGCTCCAGGATCGTCGCGGGGTAATCCGCCCCCGCCGCTCCGGAGCGCTTGGCCTGCTCGGCCTGTTCGCGGGACAGGCCATAGGTTTCGGCGATCCGAACGGTCAACTGGTCGCAGCCAAACCGCTGCTCGCGGGTGAAAACCACGCGGTCCTGCTGCAGAACATAAAGAGTCGTCAGGCTGGCGCCCACATCCACCAGCGCCGTCAGGCTTTCCCGCGCCTGGGTCAGCCCCGTCGGCCCCTCGCCGCTGGCCTTGGGCAGACTTTCCATCAGCAGCCGGAAGGCGTTCTCCAGGGCGTAGGCCTCGACATCCACGATCGCCGGCTTCAGGCCAGCATCGTTGAGGGCGGCCTCCCGGGTATCCACGTTTTCCTTGCGCGTGGCCACCAGCATGACATCCTGCATGTCGCTGCTGGCAGCAGACCGTCCCTTCGCTTCGAAATCCAGATAGACTTCCTCGATGGGATAGGGGATGTACTGGGCCGCCTCGAACGTAATATTGGTCTCGAGGTCGCTTTCCTTGAAATCCGCCGGCATCGGCACGGTGCGGGTGATCACGCTGGAAGTCGGCACGGCCACGGCCGCGCGGCGCACTCGCGTGCCGGCCTTGCGGCAGGCCCGCTTGATCGCTTCCGCCACCCCGTCGGTATCAGCGGGATTGCGGTCTTCCACCATGCCCTCGCCCAGCGGTTCAATGGCAAAGCCCTCGACCCGAAACCGCGGTCCGGAACGGCTCAGTTCGACCAGCTTGACCGCCGAGGGACCGATATCGATGCCCAGAATGGGTTCTTTACGCGTGAACAGAGCCAAGTTACGCTTCCTCGCTTGAGTTGGAGTGGACGCATCGAACGCTTGCCCCATAAATATAGCAAATGATCGTGTCCAAAGCGTCGGGTTATGCTCGGCTCATCCGGAGACGTTCGCTTTTCTTACCTCACATCGCTGCGCCCGCGCGCCCGGAGTTCGCCCATGTCTCGCCGCTGCCGTGACGACCACCGCCTCAAAACCCTGATCGCCCAGGAATGCGCCCGGCTGATCGCGGAGGAAGGCGTCCAGGACTTTGGCGCCGCCCGGCGCAAGGCCGCCCTGCGTCTGGCGGTCGGTAACCGGGCCGTTCTGCCGGATAATGTTGAAATCGAACAGGCCCTGCTCGACCGCCAGCGGCTGTTTGACGCGGACCGCCAGGCCATTCGCCTGCGCGGCCTGCGGGAAACCGCCTTGAACGCCATGCGGTTCCTCGCGCGGTTTCGCCCGCGGCTGGTTGGCCCGGTGCTCAGCGGCGCCGTTGGACCCCATGCGGGCGTTCACCTGCACCTGTTCGCCGACTCGCCCGAGGAAATTACGCTATTCCTGATGGAGCACCACATTCCCTTCGAGACGGGCGAACATCGGCTGAAAATGGCCAGCGGCGTTCAGATTTGCTTGCCAGCCTATCGCTTCACCGCAGGTGAAACCCGCGTCGATCTGACGGTTTTCGGGCCACTGGCCGAGCGGGAAGCCCCGCTCGGTCCGGTGAATGGCCGCCTCATGCGGCGCGCTGGCCTGGCCGAGGTTCAGGCCTTGCTGATCGAATCGTTGCCCTGAGCACCCCGGACCCCGTCCGGTCATGCCCCGGCATCCCGGTTCCACTTATGCCTTGGCTGGGGGGTTTTCCGGATGAGTGTCCACGAAATGCTTGAGCACCAGTTTCAACTGCAAGACCTTATCGGCATGACCGCGCCGGCGCTCCTCCTCGATGTCCTCCAGAATGATACGTTTGATCATCGGGATGCCTTCCGCACTATGCACCAGATAGCTGCCCAGCTCCAGCGCCGCTATTTCCGGCAGATGCTCGTGTTCGGCGATGGCCTCGATCTCTTCCTCGGTCAGGTCGCTCAATTCCACACAATCTTGATAGGACAACATGATAGGGTTCCCCCTGGGTGGTTTGATGATTTAAAGC
>JAGTSD010000187.1 GCA_018262135.1 Pseudomonadota bacterium
CGGGGCCAGGAACAGCCGCCCGCGCAGCCGCTGCAAGTGCGCGACCGGCAGCGTCCACGGCTCGACGCCATCCAGCCGCAGGCGACCGTCCGCCGGTTTCAGCGCGCAGGCCAAGGCATGTAGCAACGTGGTCTTGCCAGCGCCGGATGGGCCGATGACCGCCACCTGCTCGCCGGGCGCAATCGTCAGCGACAACGGTTTGAGCGCCGGCGGCGCGTCGGCCTCTGCGGCTGGATGACGGGCCGCAAGCTGCTCCAACTCGATGCGCATACCCGCCCCGACGCCAGGGGTTGCCGCCTGCATCAGCCGCGACCCGCTACTTGATCAAGCCGGCGCTGCGCCCGGCCGCTTCCAGGCTCTGGTAGTTCTCGGCCTGGGTCGGAATGTAGCGGGTGGCGCGGTTCAACGTCAGAATCTCCTTGCCTTCGGGCGTGTCCATGCTCAGGTCGAGCAGCGCCTTGGCGACGCGCTCGCGCAGCGCGGCCGGCAGATCGGCGTGTACCGACCAGTTGTAGTTGTAGAACGGCGGCGTGGTGTAGAAGACATCAACCTCGCGGGTGTCCACCTTCTTCTCATCCACGAACTTGCGCCACACGGTGCTGTCCAGCGCGGCGGCGTCCACCTTGCCGCTGACCACCGAGGCGATGGTGGCGTCGTGCGCGCCGGAGTAGGCGACGCGCTTGAAGTCGCGTTCGGGTTCGATGCCGGCAGCGAGCAGGAAGCTGCGCGGCATCAAATGGCCCGAGGTGCTCGACTGCGAGCCGAAGCTGACCGTCTTGCCTTTCAGGTCCGACAACTGCTTGATGCCCGAATCGGTCTGGGTGATGAACACGGAGCGGAACTGGGCGTCTTCCTCGCGCTGGGCGATGGGGATGATTTTTCCGCCGGAGCGCAGTTGCGCCTGCACGTGGGTGAAACCGCCGAACCACACCAGCTCGACCTGTTGGTTCACCAGCGCCTCGACCGCGGCCGGATAGTCGTTGACCGGGGTGAATTCGACTTTCATGCCGAGTTGCCGTTCCAGGTACTTTACGAGCGGTCCGAACTTGCGCAACTGCTCGGTGGCGGCTTCTTCCGGGATGGTGGTGACCCGAAAGACCTGCTGTGCCCAGACGGGCGGGGCCACGGCGAGCAGCGTCAGAACGGCAAGCACTGCGAGCGTACCGGGCAGGCGGCGCAGGAGTGCAGAAAACATCGCAGTCATGGGGTGTCCTCCGGGAGAGTGAAGGCTTTGAGAAGCAGGGCGGTGAGGTCGTGTAGGCCACCGAGGGGCGGGCGGCGCGGTTCCAGACCGGGCTGGAAACCCAGCGCCACGAAACGCGCCAGCAGTTCCGGGTCGCGGGTAATCACGTGTACCGGCACGTCCCAGCTTGCGCCTTCGCCGCTGACGCTGCTGGCCGGTTGATGGTCGCCGACCCAGAGCATCACCGACTCGCGCGGCTCGGGCCGTTGCAGGTAGCCGCCCAGCCAGCGGTAGGTATAGTCGAACATGGCCACGTAGCCGGGCAGCATGTCGAGCCAGTCCACGTAAGCGCTGAGCCGCCGCCGCGATTCCTCCGCGCCGAACGGGTCAGGCGTCAGCAGGCGTTCCCAGTCGCTTTGATACGGCGGCGTCGGACCGAACGGCAGGTGGGTGGTGATGGTCGGGAAAAACAGGAAGCGCGGCGGTGAATCCGGTTGTGGCGGATGCAACTGCTCGAAGCGCGCCAGGCTGAACTGGTCGGGAATCTTCCAGTAGCCGAGCGGCGGCCCGCGGTAGTCCAGATTGCGGCCGTCAAGGAACAGATCGAAGCCGTAGAAAGCCCGCTCGGCCCAGTCCCAGCTCAGCGCCGGATACAGGCCGACGGTCTGATAGCCGGCGCGACGGAACAGGCTGACCAGCGTTGGCCGGTCCGTGGTGAGCAGCAGGTCGTGGCGCAGCGGGTCGCTCAGGTCGATGCCCGACAGCAGACTCAGGTGGGCCAGTTCGGACGCGCCGGCGAAGGTCGGCGAGCGCACGAACGCCGAAGCGACCAGGCGTCCACTCGCGGCAATGTCCGCCGCAAGCTGGGCGCGAGCAGGCGCCAGTTGGGGCGCGACGCGCGGATGCTCGTAGGCTATCGCGCCGTAAGACTCCAGGAAGAACAGCTTGAAGTCGCGCCCGCGCAGGCCACCGAGCGCCACTTCGGGCGGCTTGGTCATCGCCGCTTCCAGCACGGGCGACGGCGGCAAGGCGGCGGCCAGCCGTCCGGGCGTGAACGCGGTGGCCAGCAGCACGGCCTGTCGCCCGTAGGTCGGCGTCACCGGCTGAGTCACCAGATGCCAGGTCAGGCTCGGTGCGGCGCGGGTTTGATGGGCGACGACCACGACCACCGCGAGTAGCGTCAGCGCCCAGGTCCAGCGGGCGCGCAGCGCATAGGGGGTTACATCGCGGGCGACCGTGCCGAGCGCCCACCGTACCGCGATGTAGAGGAATGCGAGCAACGCCACCACCGTGACGAATGCGCCCGCGCTCAACCACCACGGGTAATCACGCGCCGAAACCCACAGAAAGCGGGGAATCTGCTGGCCATCCCAGTACAGATTGACCGGGCGCCCGAACAGCGCCGGCACGGTGACGTCGGCATAGCGGCCGAGCGCCAGCAGCAGATAGCCGATACTCAGCGCGGTCAGCAACCCCCGCGACAGCGCGCCGCGCCACGCGACCAGCATCAGCAGCACCACCCACAGCGCGACGAACTCCGGCGCCAGCCGGTGATCGGGCAGGATGCCCGGCGTGGGCCACCAGTTCTTGAAGCTGAGCGCCGTGTTGAGCGCGACCAGCGCCAGCAGCGCGAGCGTCACCCGGTACGCCGGCGCGGCGCGGGATTCCAGCGCGATGACGTCGGAACGGCCGGGCGCGATGTCCATCGCTCGACCCCCTCTCCCTCACCCTCTCCCCCATGAATGGGGGAGAGGGTGAGGGAGAGGGGACTGAACGGTTACGATGCGGGATGCGCTGTCCAGCGCCGACGACGGCATGGCGTGTTCCGCCCGCAACCGGCCGCTGGCGATATAGCCCATGCCGAACTGGGTCGGCGTGAATTGCCAGTCCGCCAGGCGCGGCGCGATGCGGTCCCACGGCGAACGCAGCTCGCCGGGGGCGCCGTTGTAGCCGTAGTTCTTGAAGTACACCCACAGGTTCAGCGGCGCGAGCCAGCGCGGGAAGTACTTGACCCCGGCGATGGCCACCCGGGCTCCGGGCTTGGCGCAGGCGAGGATGCGCTCGAGCGCGGTTGGCGAGCGCAGGATGTCGTGGGTGTAATGGAACAGCAGCGCGTCAACCGGTTGCAGCAGGGTAATTTCCTGCGCGGCTGCCTGAATCAGCGTGACGTTGCGCCAGCCGGCGGCGGCGACCCGCGCGTGCGCCTGCGCCAACATCTCGGCGCTGTGGTCGAAGCCGTAGACCTGCCCGCTGTCGCCGACGCATTCGCGCAGCAGCGCCAGGCTCAGGCCGGTGCCGCAGGCGACATCCAGCACGCACTGTCCCGGTTGCAGGTCGAGCGCGGCGATGGTGCGTTCGCGGATGGTCCAGGTGGGGCCGCAGGTGCGGTCGTAGCCGGCGGCGCGCTGGCGGTACTTGGCAAGCGAGCGCTGGCGGATGACGGCGTCGGGCGCCGGAGGTACAGATGGAGTTGTCATGACTAATCCCGACAGCCGACCAGCCGGATCGGTTCCAGCGCATCGCCTGGCGGCAGGACGCGGCCAATGCGCGCCGCCTGGGGATAACCGGCGTCGTGTAGGGCGGCGAGGCAGGCCTCCGCCGTTTCCGCCGGCACGCTGGCGAGCAAGCCACCGGCGGTTTGCGGGTCGAACAGCAGCGGATAGCGCGGATGCCGAACTGCCTGCTCCGGGTCACGCAACGCCCGGCGCAGCCGCACGTTGGCCGGTTGCAGGGAACTGAGGATGCCCGCCGCCACCGTTTCTGCCGCGCCTTCCAGCACGGGCAGCGCGTCCAGATCGAGTTCGACATCCACCCCGGAGGGCCGCGTCATCTCGACCAGATGCCCCAGCAGGCCAAAGCCGGTGAGATCGGTGCAGGCTGTAGCGCCATGCGCCCGCAGGCAAAGCGCGGCGGCGCGATTCGAGACCTGCATGGCTTCCAGCGCCGCATCAATCCAGCGGCCCCGCGCTCCGAGTTGGGCGTGGGCGGCCAGCAGGGTGCCGGTGCCCATCGGTTTGGTGAGAATCAGCACGTCGCCGGGGCGCATACCGCACTTGCGCATCACGCCGGTCAATGCTTCATCCAGCAGGCCGTTGACGGCAAAGCCGAGCGCCAGTTCCTTCCCTTCACCGGTATGGCCGCCGACCAGCGCGCAACCGGCTTCGTTCAGCACCTCCACCGCGCCCGCCATCATCTGGAACACGGTATCTTCGACCTTGCTTTCCAGGCCCGGCGGCACAGTGGCGATGGCGGTGGCGGATTGCGCTTCCGCGCCCATCGCGAAGATGTCGCCGAGAGCGTGATTGGCGGCAATCCGGCCGAACAGCCAGGGGTCGTCAATGAAGGCGCGAAAGAAATCAACGGTA
>JAGTSD010000467.1 GCA_018262135.1 Pseudomonadota bacterium
CTGGTTTTGATAAATCAGCTTTTTCCTGCCCTTATCCTCGCGGGCGGTCGCTTCCGACAGCAGTTCGATCACCACGTCGGGACCCTTGCCTTCTTCCCACACCACCCAGCTCTTGCGCTCCCGCCGGGGAACCTCCAGCGCCACAAACACGTCCGGACCCCGAAAATCCTGCTGGCGGACCTGCTCCAGGCTGAAGTACACGAACATGTTGCCGCCGACGTAGCCGCCCTCGGGGTACCGGTCGAGCCAGGGCTTCAAGGGGTAGATCAGCAAATCCATCTGAAGCTTGTGGCGTTCGGTTTCCATGGGCATTCCATCATCGCAGGGCAGTTCGTCCTGAGTGGGCGGCAGGGAAATGCCGGGAACGGCGGGTTCGACCAGGATTGCGGATGGCATGACTTCAGCCTCGCAGGATGTTGTAATTCAGTTTAGCACGCTCGATGCCTGACCCCGTTCTCCAACCACTCTTACCGTCGCCACCTCCGTGGCAGCGCGGACAGTGGCCTACCCCTTGAATTCCCGCCAACCACCGCCATTTTGTAGGGAAATGATTTTCTGACGGGAGTAAACCTGCGATGCGCATGGACAAACTGACCAGCAAGTTTCAACTGGCCCTGAGCGACGCTCAGAGTCTGGCGGTGGGCCGCGACCACCAATTCATCGAACCGGCGCATGTGATGGCGGCTCTGCTCGATCAGGACGGCGGCACGGTGCGGCCCCTGCTCGCCCAGGCCGACGTCAACGTCAACCTGCTGCGTTCCCAACTCAGCGAGGCGCTGGACCGGCTGCCGCGCGTCGAAGGGACCGGCGGCGACGTGCAGATTTCCAATGCCCTGTCCCGCCTGCTGAACCTGACCGACAAGCTGGCCCAGCAGCGCAAGGACGCCTACATCTCGTCCGAACTGTTCGTACTAGCCGCCTTGGAGGACAAGGGCGAACTGGGCGCGCTGTTGCGCAAGGCCGGCGCTACCCAGAGCTTGATCGAACGCGGCATCGAGGCCATGCGCGGTGGCCAGAAGGTCGAGGACCAGAATGCCGAGGATCAACGCCAGGCGCTGGAAAAATTCACTATTGACCTGACCGAGCGGGCCGAGCAGGGCAAGCTCGATCCGGTGATCGGCCGCGACGATGAAATCCGCCGCACCATTCAGGTCTTGCAGCGCCGCACCAAGAACAACCCCGTGCTAATCGGCGAGGCTGGCGTCGGCAAGACTGCCATCGTCGAGGGTCTGGCCCAGCGCATCATCAACGGCGAGGTGCCGGAAGGACTGAAGAACAAGCGGGTGCTGGCGCTGGACATGGGCGCGCTGATCGCCGGCACCAAGTTTCGCGGCGAGTTCGAGGAACGGCTGAAGGCGGTGCTGAAGGACTTGGCCAAGCAGGAAGGCCAGATCATCCTGTTCATGGACGAGCTGCACACCATGGTTGGCGCGGGCAAGGCCGAGGGTTCGATGGACGCCGGCAACATGCTCAAGCCGGCGCTGGCGCGCGGCGAACTGCACTGCATCGGCGCGACCACCCTGGACGAATAAGCGGCGTTTCCAGAAAGTGCTGGTGAACGAACCGAGCGTCGAGGACACCATCGCCATTCTGCGCGGCCTGAACGAACGCTATGAAGTGCATCACGGGGTGGAAATCACCGACCCGGCCATCGTCGCCGCCGCCATGCTGTCGCACCGCTACATCACCGACCGCAATCTGCCGGACAAGGCGATTGACCTGATGGACGAGGCGGCGTCGCGCATCCGCATGGAAATTGATTCCAAGCCGGAGGAAATGGACCGGCTCGACCGCCGCCTGATCCAGCTCAAGATCGAACGCGAGGCCCTCAAGAAGGAAAGCGACGAAGCCTCGAAAAAGCGGCTGGACCTGCTGGAGCAGGAAATCGCCAAGCTGGAGCGCGAGTACAACGATCTGGAAGAGGTCTGGAAGGCGGAGAAGCTGGCCCTGCACGGTTCGGCCCAGGTCAAGGAGGAACTGGAGCGGGCGCGGCTGGAGCTGGATACGGCCCGTCGCGCCGGCGATCTGGCCCGGATGTCGGAACTGAGCTACGGCCGCATCCCGGAACTGGAGAAACGATTGGCGCAAGCCAGCGCCGCCGAGAACGTCCAGTTCAAGCTGCTGCGCAACAAGGTCACCGACGAGGAAATCGCCGAGGTGGTTTCCAAATGGACCGGTATTCCGGTCTCAAAGATGCTGGAAGGCGAGCGCGACAAACTGTTGCGGATGGAGGAAGCGATTCGTCGGCGGGTGGTCGGTCAGGACGAAGCCGTTAAGGCGGTGAGCGACGCCATACGCCGCGCTCGCGCCGGGCTGTCCGATCCCAACCGGCCCAGCGGCTCGTTCCTGTTCCTCGGCCCCACCGGCGTGGGCAAGACCGAGTTGTGCAAGGCGCTGGCCGGGTTCCTGTTCGATACCGATGAAGCGATGGTGCGGATTGACATGTCCGAGTTCATGGAGAAGCACTCCGTGGCCCGGATGATCGGCGCGCCGCCCGGCTACGTCGGCTACGAGGAAGGCGGTTATCTGACCGAGGCGGTGCGGCGGCGGCCCTACTCGGTCATCCTGCTGGACGAGATCGAGAAAGCCCACCAGGACGTGTTCAACGTG
>JAGTSD010000188.1 GCA_018262135.1 Pseudomonadota bacterium
GCCCCACGGCTGGCGGAGCGGCTGGAGGTGGAGCCAGGTTGGGAAAGCGCGGTGGAAGCAGTCCTGGCGGGCTGGCTGGACGCGGTCTGCGTGCCGGAGCTGGATCGGCCGGCGGCCGCGGTCGCCGAACTCGACCGGGGCCGGCTGACCTTGTTCGAACCGCCGCCGGACGGGCCGCCAGCGGCGACGGAAGCCGACACGCTGGCGATTCGCGTGCGCGCGCCCTGGCCGCTTGCCGGTCTGCTGGAGGGCGTGCGCACCGCCGCCAGTCTTGCGGAGGCGCTGGCGCGCCGCGCCGAGCTGCGGGTGGGCGAGACCGTGGCGACGCCCGAGGGCGTGTTCTGCGGACGCCACTGGCTGCGGCTGGCGCGCGGCGGCGATGACGGCGTGCTGGCGCGCGAGCGGGAAATCCGCCGTTTGGAGGCGGCACTGGCCGAGGACGCGGCGGCGCTGGAACGGTGGGACGCCGAGTCGGAGCGCCTGCGCGGGCGGCAGCGCGACCTGGAGCAACAGCGCCGCGAGGCGCAGCAGGCGGTGAACCAGGGGCATCGCGATCACGCCGCCGCGCAGGGACGGCTGAACGCGGCGCTGGTTCGGGCGGAACAGGCTCGCGCCCGCCACGCGGCGCTGGCCGGGGAAATCGCGGAGCTGGAGGAGCAGGGCGAGCAGGATCGCGACCAGATCGAACAGGCCCGGGCGCGGCTGGAAGAGGCATTGCTGATTCTGGAGAGCCTGAGCGCGGAGCAGGAGGAACTGGACGCGCGCCGGGAACGGTTGCGCGAGGAATTGCGCGACTGCCGGGACCGGACCGAGGTGGCCCGCCAGGAGGTGGCGCGGTGGACGGTGGCATTGGAGACCGCGCGGGCGCGTTCGGTCGCCGCCGACCAGGCCTTGGAGCGACTGGCGGCGCAGCGCGATCAGTTTCTGGCGCGGCGGGAGCGATTGGCGGCGGAATGCGCCACCGATACCGATGCGCGCCTGGCTGAGGCCGAGGAGGAACTGGCGGTGGGTTTGGAGCGGCGACTGACGCTCGAAGTCGAGCTGCAGGAGGCTCGCCAGAGTCTGGAAGCCCAGGATGCCGAATTGCAGGCCGGCGAGCAGGCGCGCGGGCGCTGCGAACGCCAGGCCGACACGCTGCGCCGGGAACTCGAGGAACGGCGGCTGGCCGCGGGCGAGGCGCGGATTCGCCAGCAAAATCTCCTCGAACAATTGCGCGAGCTGGCCAGCACGCCGCAAGCGGTGCTGCCCACCCTGCCGGCGACGGCGGTCGAGAGCGATTGGCTGGCGCAACTGGAGCAGGTGGAGCGGCGCATCCAGCGGCTGGGCCCGATCAACCTGGCGGCCATCGAGGAGTTTGCCCAGGTGACGGAACGCAAGCAGTATCTCGATGCGCAGAACGCCGACCTGCTGGAGGCGCTGGCCACCCTGGAAACCGCCATGCACAAGATGGATCGCGAGACTCGCGCCCGGTTCCGGGAGACCTTCGAACGGGTCAACGCCGATTTGGGAGCGTTGTTTCCGCGCCTGTTTGGCGGCGGTCAGGCGCATCTGGAACTGACCGGCGAGGATGCGCTGGATGCCGGGGTGACGATCATGGCCAAGCCGCCCGGCAAGCGGATCGGTTCGATCAGCCTGATGTCCGGGGGAGAAAAGGCATTGACCGCCATTGCCCTGGTATTCGCCATTTTCCAGCTCAATCCGGCCCCGTTTTGCCTGCTGGACGAGGTGGATGCCCCCCTGGACGAAGCCAACATCGGCCGCTTCGGCGCGCTGGTCTGCGAGATGGCGCAGCGGGTGCAATTCATCTTCATTACCCATAACAAGGCTACCATGGAAATCGCCCGGCATCTGGCCGGCGTGACCATGCAGGAACCGGGCGTGTCGCGGCTGGTGGCGGTGGATGTCGAGGAGGCGGCGCGGCTGGCGGCGGTCGCTTAGATCGGCGGGGTTTGTGAAAGCGCGGGGATTTCAGTATAAACAGTGGAATGTGGCCTTCGTCCCGCCCCATGGCGGGGATGAGGGTTGGTATTCCTTGGTGCAATGGGGTTGCGGTTCGCGCAATCCGCGGCTTTCGTGGGATAGAAATGGATAAGACGCAGTTGCAGTGGCTGCTGACGGGCATCGGAGTGGTCGTCGTGGTTCTGGTTTATCTCTGGGGCATCCGGTCCCGCATCAAGGAGGAGATCGGCAAGCGCCGGCGGCGGCCGGAAAGGGAGCCGCTGGTGTTTGGCGAGCCGCCGTCGCCGTCGGACCCGTTTCTGAACGGACATAATTTTGGCGATCTGGGCCTGATTACCCCCGATCATCATTTGGCGGACAAGGTTCTGGTCGATGTGGAGATCCGTCCGGTCGAACCGAGGAACGCCGATCGGGGAGTCAAGGCGGACGCTGGCTCCGCGCTCCCCGAGGCGGAGCCGCCGGTGGAAGCGCCTCGGGAGGCCGACGCGACGACGGAATTGTCCATGACGGTGGTTTTGACCGTGATGGCGCCGCGCGGGCAGCCGTTCGAGGGGCCACGCATCCAGGCGGCGGCCGAGGAACTGGATCTCCAGCTGAATGCCGACGGGGTGTTCGAGCGGTTCCCGGATCGGGAAGCCGCCGAGGACGGGCCGATTTTCCGGATGGCGCACTTGCGCAAGCCGGGCGCGTTCGATCCGCGGACGCTGCAAGACCTGTCCACCCCGGGACTGTTGCTGTTCATGAACCTGCCTGGCCCGCTGGAGGGGACGGAGGCGCTGGATCTGCTGGTGATCAGCGCCGATCATTTGGCGCGCAATCTCGGCGGAACCATTTGCGACGAGCGCCATAACCGGCTGACCAATCCGATGCTGCTGCAACTGCGCGGCCAGGTCGCTGACTTGGAGCGGCGCTGGCTGGGACAACTGGACTGATCGGGGGCGTGATGGCGATTCCCGCCGCTGTTCGGGCGCGCGCCGCGTGGCTGCGCGAGCAACTGAACTGGCATGGCTACCGCTATTACGTGCTCGACGACCCGGAGATTCCCGACGCCGAATACGACCGGCTGTTTCGGGAACTGCGGGAACTGGAGACCGCCCATCCGGAACTGATCGCCGCGGATTCCCCGACCCAGCGGGTGGGCGGCCAGCCGCTGGAGGCTTTTATGCCGGTGCGGCATCGAGTTCCGATGCGGTCCATCCGCACGGAAACCGACACTGGCCCGGGTGGCGCGCGGGCCTTTGACGCGCAAGTGCGGCGCGAGTTGGGCCTGGGCGAAGATGCCGCGCCCATCGAGTATGCCTGCGAACTGAAGTTCGACGGGTTGGCCGTCAGCCTGCGTTATGAAGGCGGTGTGCTGGTACAGGCCGCCACGCGCGGCGACGGTGAGACAGGCGAAGAGGTCACCCAGAACGTGCGCACCATCCAGGCTGTACCGCTCCGGCTGCGAGGCGTCGCGCCCCCAGTGCTGGAGGTGCGCGGCGAGGTGTACATGAGCCGCCCGGACTTCGAACGCTACAACGCCCGACAGCGTGCCGCCGGTCTGCCCACCCTGGTCAACCCGCGCAACGGCGCGGCGGGCAGCATTCGGCAACTCGATCCGAATCTGGCCGCGAAGCGGCCGCTGTCGTTTTTTGCCTACGGGCTGGGCGAAGCGCGGGGCTGGGAGTTGCCCGCCACGCAGAGCGCCTTGCTCGATGCCTTGGCGGCGTGGGGCCTGCCGGTGTGCGGTGAGCGAACCGTGGCGCGGGGCGTGGATGAGCTGACGGCGTTTCACCGCGCCATCGCGGAAAAACGCGATGCGCTGCCTTTCGACATCGACGGGGTGGTGTACAAGGTCAACCGCCTGGACTGGCAACAACGACTGGGTTTTCGCACCCGCGAGCCGCGCTGGGCCGTGGCGCACAAATTTCCAGCCCAGGAAGAACTGACCGTGGTCGAGGCCATCGAGGTGCAGGTGGGCCGCACCGGCGCGATTACCCCGGTGGCGCGGCTCAAGCCGGTGTTCGTCGGCGGTGTCACGGTCACCAACGCCACGTTGCACAACGCCGACGAAGTAGCCCGCAAGGACGTGCGGGTGGGCGATACCGTGATCGTGCGGCGGGCTGGCGATGTGATTCCCGAAGTGGCGCGGGTGGTGTTGGAACAGCGGCCCGCCGATGCGCAAGCCTTTGCGATGCCGGCAACCTGTCCGGTGTGTGGGTCGCGGGTCGTGCGCCTGGAAGGGGAGGCAACGGCCCGCTGCATCGGCGGTTTGTACTGTCGCGCCCAGCGCCAGGAGGCGATCCGCCATTTCGCCTCGCGCCGGGCGCTGGACATCGAGGGCCTGGGCGACAAACTGGTGGAGCAACTGGTGGAACGGGATCTGGTGCGCAATCCCGCCGATCTGTACGGCCTGGACGCGGCGACGCTGGCCGGGCTGGAGCGGATGGGGGCCAAATCCGCCGCCAAGCTGGTCGTGGCCCTGGAACGCGGCAAGACTACGACGCTGGCCCGGTTCCTGTCCGCGCGGGGTATTCGTGAAGTAGGCGAAGCCACGGCGCTGACCCTGGCCGGCTATTTTGGCACGCTGGAAGCGC
>JAGTSD010000189.1 GCA_018262135.1 Pseudomonadota bacterium
GAAGCGTCCGCGACAACCAGTGATTATCCAGTTCCGCCCACCCTGCGCCATCGCAAGATAGGCGGACGTGAAATCCGCCTGACGGGTCGTTCGTTGGCGCTTCTCACCCCATTAGCCGCAACAGGTCTGCAACCAGCCTTATAAGCTCTCAGAACGCCAGACAAAAGATAGGCCATGTCCTTCTCAGCCCTCGCTAGATCATAGGGTAAGAGGGAGCTTTTCAGGCGCTCGGAGCGGCCAACACCCGCCCCAGCCATTTGGCGACATCGCGGATTTCCTCCCAGCACACTTCATGGCCCATGTCGTAGTCCTGCCATTCCAGCCGGTAATCCAGTCTTTGCAGCAACTCGGCGCTCTGCTGGCCATAACGGATCGGAATGACGGCGTCGTAATCGCCGTGGGCCATGAAGATCGGCGTCGGTTGATTCGCTGGCCGGCGCGCGCTGTTCAGCGCGCTGGCCAGCGGCAGGTAGCAGGACAGCGCCAGAATGCCGGCCAGCCGATCCGGGTAGCGCAGGCCGGTGTGCAGCGCCATGGCTCCACCCTGGGAAAAGCCGGCCAGCACGATGCGCTCGGCGGGGATGCCGCGCTGTTTCTCCCGTTCGAGCAGCACGTAAATCGCCCGCTCGGACTCATACACGCCATCGGGGTCTTCGCGGCGCGGCAGATCGGTGCTGAACACGTCGTACCAGGCGCGCATCCGCATCCCGCTGTTGACCGTGACCGGGCGAATCGGCGCGTTGGGGAAGACGAAGCGGATGCCCAGTTCCGCCGGCAATTTTAGTTCGGGAACGATGGATTCAAAGTCGTGGGCATCGGCGCCCAGGCCGTGCATCCAGATCACGCTGGAGCGGGCGGCGCCCGTGGGTTCGATTTCGACAGTGGTCAACAGGGTATCGGTCATGAGCAAATTTCCGTGGAAGCGCGTTAAATGGCATTAGCTGGGAAGCGTTCCGGCTTGTCAAGCCGCGCCCTCGGTCGGAATGCGCGTTATACTGACCCCCAATTTTTCGCTGACCGCAAGGATTGACCCGAATGCGCAGGTTTCATCCCGGATTGCTGCTGACGTGGCTGCTGCTGGCCGCGCTGCTGGCCGGCTGCGGCCAGAAAGGCCCGTTGTATCTGCCCAAACCATCTGCACAACCGGCGGCGTCCGTACCGCCCCAGCCAGCGAAGCCCTGACTCATGGATCATTTTGAATATCGCAATAGCCGGTTGTTCGCCGAGGATGTGCCGGTTGCCGACATCGCGGCGACGGTCGGTACCCCCTGCTACATCTATTCCCGCGCCACCATCGAGCGGCACTGGCGCGCGTTCGATCATGCCTTCGCCGACCATCCCCATCTGGTCTGCTATGCGGTCAAGGCCAACAGCAATCTGGCGGTGCTCAATCTGCTGGCCCGGCTGGGATCCGGGTTCGACATCGTGTCAGGCGGCGAACTGGAGCGCGTGCTGGCGGCGGGCGGCGATCCCGGCAAGGTGGTGTTCTCCGGGGTCGGCAAGCGCCGCGACGAGCTGGAGCGCGCCCTGGAAGTCGGCATCCGCTGTTTCAACATCGAATCCGAGGCGGAACTGGCGCTGCTGGAACGGGTAGCGGCGGAGCGAAAACAGCGCGCGCCGGTTTCCCTGCGCATCAATCCCGACGTGGATGCCAACACGCATCCCTACATTTCCACTGGCCTGAAGCAGAACAAGTTCGGTATCCCTACCGACCGCGCGCCGGCGGTTTACGCCCAGGCCGCTGCCTCGCCCCATCTGGAGGTGGTGGGAGTGGATTGCCATATCGGCTCGCAACTGACCCAGGTGAGGCCGTTCGTGGATGCGCTGGAACGGGTGTTGGCGCTGGTGGCGCGGCTGGAAGGGCAGGGTGTTCACATCCACCATCTCGACCTCGGCGGCGGACTGGGTATCCGTTACCGCGATGAGGAGCCGCCGCTGCCGGCCGAGCATGCCGCTGCGCTGATGGAGCATCTCAGGGGCAAGCCCTATGAAATCCTGATCGAACCGGGCCGGGCCATCATCGGCAACGCCGGCATTCTGGTGACGCGGGTGGAACTGCTCAAGCAGGGCGAGGACAAGAACTTCGCCGTGGTAGATGCAGCCATGAACGATTTGATCCGCCCGGCCCTGTATTCGGCCTGGCAGGCGATCATCCCGGTCGAACCGCGCGCCGGTGGCGAGCCGCGCCGCTACGACGTGGTCGGGCCGATTTGCGAGACCGGCGATTTTCTCGGTAAGGACCGGGAATTGAACGTCGAACCGGGCGACCTGCTGGCGGTGCGTTCCGCCGGGGCGTATGGTTTCGCCATGAGTTCCAATTACAATTCCCGGCCGCGCGCCGCTGAAGTGATGGTGGATGGAGACCGGTTCCAGGTAGTGCGCTGGCGCGAACGGTTGGCGGATTTGTACGCCGGAGAGTCTATCCTGGCATGAAAACCCGTTTCGTCAATCCTTCCGCCGATGAGATCCGCGCTCTGTTGCAACGGATCAAAACCATCGCTGTAGTCGGGCTTTCGGCATCGCCGAGTCGCCCCAGCCACGGCGTCGCCCGGGCGCTGCAAGGCTTTGGCTATCGCATCATCCCGGTCAATCCGACGTTGACAGAAGTTCTGGGCGAGAAGGCTTGGCCCAGCCTGCGCGAGTTGCCGGAACCGGTGGATCTGGTGGACGTATTCCGCCAATCGAGCCATGTCGCCGGCATCGTGGATGACTGCATCGCCTTGAAACTGCCGGCGCTGTGGTTGCAGGATAGCGTGATTGACGCAGCGGCGGCGCTGCGAGCGCGGGCGGCTGGCCTGACGGTGGTGATGGACCGCTGCATCTACCGCGATTACCTTCAGTTGATACGGTGAACATGGCTGAGAAAACCCTTGAACACCCGGTCCAGCACCGGCTGAAACTGCGCAACCTGCGTCTATCCGATTATGGCGATATTCGGGAAATCATGGACCTGGTCTATCACAACATGGATGGCGCCTGGACCCGCGATCAATTCGCCTCCCAGATCGCCCGCTTTCCTGAAGGGCAAATCTGCATCGAGGACAACGGCAAGGTGGTGGCCGCCGCCATCAGCCTCCTCGTGGATTACAGCCACTATGGCGATCGACACACCTACTGGCAGATCATTGGTGACGGCTACATCACCACCCACGACCCCAACGGTGACACCCTGTACGGTGTGGACATCTTCGTTCATCCCGACTACCGCGACATGCGGCTGGGCCGGCGGCTGTACGATGCCCGCAAGGAGCTGTGCGAGAAGCTGAACCTGCGCGCCATCGTGGTGGGCGGCCGAATTCCCGGCTACAGTCGGTATGCCCACGATATGACGCCCCAGCAGTACGTCGAGCAGGTCAAGGCCAAGGAACTGGTCGATCCCATCCTCACCTTCCAACTGGCCAACGATTTCCACGTCCGCAAGATCATCACGGGGTATCTGCCCGACGATGATGAATCCAGAGCCTACGCGGTACTGCTGGAATGGCTGAACATCTACTACGAGGACAAGGAAATCCTGATCGGCGGGCGCAAGTCGGTGGTGCGGGTCGGAGCGGTGCAGTGGCAGATGCGCCAGACCGGATCGCTGGAGGAATTGTTGCAGCAGGTCGAGTATTTCGTGGATGCGGTGGCCGGTTACAAGACCGATGTCGTGCTGTTCCCGGAATTTTTCAATGGCCCGCTGATGGGGCAATTCAATCAGCGAGGCACCGCTGAAGCCGTGCGGCAACTGGCCGAGTTCACCGAGCCGTTGCGCGAGGCAATGGTGCAACTGGCGGTAGCCTATAATGTCAACATCATCGCCGGCAGCATGCCCGAATACGGTGCTGGGGCGCTGTACAATGCCGCCTACCTGTGCCGGCGCGACGGCACCTGGGACAAGCAGTCCAAGTTGCACATCACCCCCGACGAGCGTGCCTACTGGGGATTGCAAGGGGGCGACGCCCTCAAGGTGTTCGAACTGGACGTGGGCAAGATCGGCATTCTGATCTGCTATGACGTGGAGTTCCCGGAACTGCCGCGGCTGCTGGCCGATCAGGGGATGCAGATCCTGTTCGTGCCGTTCTGGACCGACACCAAGAACGCCTATCTGCGAGTGCGGCGTTGCGCCCAGGCGCGGGCCATCGAGAACGAGTGCTACGTGGTCATCTCCGGCAGCGTGGGCAACCTGCCGAAAGTGGAGAACATGGACATGCAGTATTCCCAGGCGGCGGTGTTTACCCCGTCCGATTTCGCCTTTCCGCACGACGCCATCGCCGCGGAGGCCACGCCGAACACCGAGATGACCCTGATCGTGGATCTGGACCTGGACAGCCTCAAGGAAATGCGGGTGCATGGCAGCGTGCGCAACTTCCGCGACCGGCGGCTGGATCTGTACAAGGTGGCCTGGACGGGCCGGAGTTGAACGAACGGATCGGGGATTAGGGATTAGGGATTAGGGATTAGGGATTAGGGATTAGGGATTAGGGATTAGGGATTAGGGATTAGGGATTAGGGATTAGGGATTAGGGATTAG
>JAGTSD010000190.1 GCA_018262135.1 Pseudomonadota bacterium
GCGGCGCTCGCCTGGTCGGCGGTGGGCAGTTCCAGCCGCAGCGGTATAGGGTACTTGGCGCTTTCGGCATGCAGGTAGCTGACATCCTCGCCGCGCAGGGCGGTATTGAGGTCGGCGGCGACCGCCTGCTGCGAGACGCCGAGCAACGCCGCTTTCGCCCGGTCCACGTGAGCGATCAGCCGCTCGGACGGCGCTTCCACCGTGTCGTCCACGTCAATGATGTCCGGTGTAGCTTCGAACACGGCGCGCACTTGTTGAGCAGCCTGAATTTGGCCGGGATAGTCCAGGCCATAGACCTCGGCCACCAGCGGCGACATCACCGGCGGGCCAGGCGGGACTTCGACCACCTTGACATTGGCGTTGTATTTGTTCCCGATCTCTTGCAGTGGGTCGCGCACCGCCAGGGCGATGTCATGGCTCTTGCGCTGGCGGTGCTTTTTGTCCACCAGGTTGACCTGAATGTCGCCGACGTTGGCCCCGGCGCGCAGGTAGTACTGCCGGACCAGGCCGTTGAAATTGATCGGCGCGGCGGTGCCGGCGTAGGCCTGATAGTCGGTCACTTCCTCGACCGTGGTCAGATAGCGGCCCAGTTCGCCCAGCACTCGCGCGGTCTGCTCCAGCGTGGTCCCTTCCGGCATGTCCACGATCACCTGAAACTCCGACTTGTTGTCGAAGGGCAGCATCTTCAGCACAACCAGTTGGAAATAGGCCAGGCTGACCGAGCCGCCGATCAGTAGCAGTACGCCGACGCCCAGCAGCCAGCGCAGCGGTCGGCCTTTCCGCCCACGCAAAAAGGGACCAACGATCCGGCTGAACAGGCGGTGGGAGAAATCTTCCGCTGGTTCCCTCCCCCTTGATGAGGGAGGGTTAGGGTGGGGGTGATTCAGGTTACCTTGACCACCAGAGAGGGGTTCACCCACATCCCCACCCCCACCCTCCCCCACGAGGGGGGAGGGAGTTGGGTGATGCTTTTCCACCACCCGCCGCAGCACCTTGTAAGTCAGCCACGGCGTGAACACGAAGGCCACCGCCAGCGAAATCAACATGCCCATGCTGGAGTTGATCGGGATGGGGCTCATGTACGGTCCCATCAGCCCGGAAACGAACGCCATCGGCAGCAGGGCGGCGATCACGGTGAACGTCGCTAGAATGGTCGGGCCGCCGACCTCATCCACCGCCAGCGGAATCGCCTCGACCAGCCTGCGCCCGCCCAGATGGATGTGACGGTGAATGTTCTCCACCACCACGATGGCGTCATCCACCAGAATGCCGATGGAGAAGATCAGCGCGAACAGCGACACCCGGTTCAGGGTGAAGCCCCAGGCCCAGGAGGCGAACAGCGTGATCGTCAGGGTCAGGATCACCGCCGCGCCGACGATGAACGCCTCGCGCCAGCCCAAGGCTAGCCACACCAGCCCGATCACCAGCGCGGTGGCGAAGATCAGCTTGGTGATCAGGGTCATGGCCTTGTCGTTGGCGGTGACCCCGTAATTGCGGGTCACGGTGATATTGACGCCTTCGGGGATGAAGGTACCCTTGAGCTGTTCGACCCGCTCCAGAATCTGATCGGCGATGACGACGGCGTTTTCGCCGGGCTTCTTGGCGATGGCGAGCGTCACGGCAGGGAATTCGCCCTGGACCTGGATCCCGCTGGTTGCCGCCGCCGGCCCCGTCCCCAGCCAGACATACCGTTCCGGCGTGTCGGGACCTAGCCGGATTTCGGCGACATCGGCCAGATAGACTGGCGCGCCCTGGTGCAGGCCCACCACCAGACTGCCGATCTCCCCCGGGTCTACCAGAAAACTGCCTGCCTGTACTGGAATTTCGCGGTTGTCGCCGACCAGCGCGCCGGCGTCGGCGGAAGCGTTGGCGGCTTGCAGCGAACGGCGCAAGTCGCTCAGCGCCAGCCCGTAACCGGACAGCTTGGCCGGATCGAACCGTACTTGCACCACCTGATCGGGGGCGCCGATGGTGTACAGGTCGCGGGTGCCGGGCACGCGCTTCAGCTCGGTTTCCAGGGTGTGGGCGACTCGCGCCAGATCGTCGGCGCCGCGCTGGGGATCTTCGGTCCACAGGGTCAGGCTGACGATGGGCACGTCGTCAATGCCCTTCGGTTTGACGATGGGTTGACCAACGCCCAGATTGGCCGGCAGCCAGTCGGCGTTGGAATAGAGCTTGTTGTATAGCCGGACGATGGCATCGGTGCGCGGCTCGCCGACCAGAAATTGCACGGTCAGCACCGCCAGGCCGGGCCGCGATACCGAGTAAACGTGCTCCACACCCTCGATTTCCGCCAGGACCTGCTCGGCGGGACTGCTGACCAGCTTTTCCACTTCCCGCGCGGTCGCACCAGGGAAAGGGATAAACACGTTGGCGAAGGTGACGTTGATCTGCGGCTCTTCCTCGCGTGGCGTGATCAGCACCGCGAACACGCCCATCAACAGCCCCACCAGCGCCAGCAGGGGGGTGATTTCGCTCAGCAGGAATTTTTTGGCGATGGCCCCGGACAGGCCGAGACGAGGTTCGGCGGCGTCGCTCATTTCACTTCCCCACCGTCCGCTGCTGTTGCTTCAGATAAACGCCGGCCTGGATCGGGTCCAGCGCCACCGTCTCGCCCGATTCCAGACCAGCCAGAATCTCGACGCTTTCCCCCTCAGTCCGGCCAGGGCGCACCTGTCGCAAGCTGACCTTGCCATCGCGGACCACGTAGATGCTGCTGACCTCGCCGCGCTGGATCAGAGCCGGGCGCGGCACGGTCAGGCGGCGTTCCTCGCCGACCCGAAAGGCGGCTTTGACGAACATGCCGGGGTAGAGGCCTTCGGTCTTTTTCGGCAGGTAGACGCGAACCTTGAACACGTTGCTCTGGGGGTCAGCGTAGGGAAAGAAGGTCAGCTTGTCGGTGGCGGCGCTTTTGTTGCCGTTGGGGAGCAGTATGCGCGCCTGCTTGTATTGGCGCACCGGCACGATCAACCGTTGCGGCACGTTGGCCACCACCCGCAGTTCGTCCAGCGAGAAGCCGGTCATCAGAGCCTTGCCGGGTTGGACGGTTTCGCCCAACTGGACGTGGCGTTCCAGCACGATGCCGCTGTAGGGCGCGTTGATCGTGGTGTAGCCCAATGATTCCTTCGCTTGGGCGACGCCGGCCTGGGCGGCGTCCAGCTTGGCCTTGGCGGCGCTGAATCCGGCGGTAGCGGCGTCCATTTGCGCCTTGGACACCAGTTGCTTTTCGTAGATGCCGCGCATCCGGTTGTACTCGGCCTGGGCTTCAAGATAGCGGGCCTCGGCTTCGCGCAGACTGGCCTGAGCCTGTTCCAGCCCAGCGCGCTGCTCGATGTTGCGGATGCGGATGATCGGTGCGCCCTGCGGAACGAAGTCGTTGACATCCACCATGATAGTTTCGACCCGCCCAGCGGTTTGGGCGGAGACCGTGCTTTGGTTAACCGCCTCGACCACGCCATCGAGAACCTGTTCGTCGGGCAGGGTTTGGAGTTGGGCCATGGCGACTGGGAAGGGCCATTCGGCGGCGGCGAGGAGTGCTGGCGCGGCGGTGAGCAGGCACACTAACAAAAACGAGCGGGACAACATGGACATGGCGGTTTCTCTCAAACCGGAGCGATACCCCCTTGTATATTAGAAATCTCTAATGTTTGCAAGTGCTCTTGCCGGCGGACCCGGATCCACGGCGAGCCTCCCCATCTTCGGGTCTGGTTGGCGCGCTCAGGTGGGTTCATCAGGCACTAACAGCATGGATGGAGAGGTTTATGAAATAATCCGGCTGGGATCGCTATAGGTGGGAAGTGGGGGCGCAATGAATCCGAATGATCGGTGGGGGCTGTGATGGCGGCGATTCAGCCATCCACCCGCATTCTCTTGCTCGGCAAGCGCGGCAGCCTGGTGCTGTGGTTGGAAAACTTGCAGCGCGCCTGTGTGCGGCTGGGCTACGCTACGCGGGTTTTTGCGACTAATGGCGATACACTGAGTTCGCGGCTGTGCGCCAAGTGGCCGGGGCGCGATGCCGCGACCGCCGCCTGGATGCTGGCTCGCTTTGAACGCACGCTGGCGGATTTTCGTCCCGATCTGGTGGTAGTGGCGGGCGTATTCGGGGTACCGCTGAACTATTACCAGATGTTGCATCATTTACCCCAGCGGCCATGGATCGCCGGCTTGGTGGGGGACCGCTTTCCAGGCGATAGCCGGGAACGGGCCAACTACTGCGACCGGTTGTACTTCACCGATACCTGCTTTTTCCAGGATGCAGCGGCGGCGGGTTTCACTACGCCTGGTTGTTATTTGCCGCTGGCGGTGGATCCGGACCTGTTCCGCCCGAACCAGGGACCGCGTGTTTCAGAGATGCTGTTTGTCGCCAGCCGCACCGAATTCCGTGAAGCGGTGGCGCGGGGTCTGAATACGCCGGCCCGGATTATCGGCACCGACTGGAGCGGGCTGGCGCGCGATGGGTTCCATCGGGTGAGCAATCGCAAGATCAG
>JAGTSD010000191.1 GCA_018262135.1 Pseudomonadota bacterium
CCCCACACCATCAGATAGGTCGAGTTGTACCAGTCGGCCGATTCCGGCACGTCGGTCTGCTCGCCCCACACCTGCGGGCTGGAAGGGGGCAGGTCGCAGTACCAGTCATAGAAGGAGCCGCAGACGCCGCCGATCAGCGACATGTAGCGCGAACCGGCCGCATAGCTGACCATCGACATCGCGGGAATCGGCGAGAAGCCGTAGATGCGGTCGGGTCCGAAGTCCTTGATGGTGTAGACGTTGGCGGCAGCAATCATTTCCGTTACTTCGTCCCACTTGGCGCGCACGAAGCCGCCCTGGCCGCGCACCGATTTGTAGCGCTTGGCCTTGACCGGATCCTGGCTGATCGACTTCCAGGCTTCCACCGGGTCCATCGTCTTGCGTGCCTCGCGCCACATTTCCATCAAACGGCCGCGGATCAGCGGATATTTCACCCGCTGCGCCGAATACACATACCAGGAGTAGCTGGCGCCGCGCGGGCAGCCGCGCGGCTCGTGGTTGGGCAGGTCGGGGCGGGTGCGCGGGTAGTCGGTCTGCTGGATTTCCCAGGTGATCAGGCCGTTCTTCACGAAGATGCGCCAGCTGCAGGATCCGGTGCAGTTCACGCCGTGGGTGGAGCGCACCACCTTGTCGGCCTGCCAGCGGCTGCGATAGGCGTTTTCCCAGCTGCGGTCTTCGTTGCTGACAGCGCCATGGCCGTTGGAAAATTCAGAGACGGTCTTCTTGAAAAAGCTCAGTCGGTCGAGGAAGTGACTCATTTGTTGCTCCTTACAGTCGCTCGTGGTGAGCGGTTAGCAGTGAACGGCGAACGGTGAGTGGGAGCGGTTTTGCCGCTGACTGCTCACCGCCTGCCGCTTACGGGTTTTTGATTTCCGAACCCTTGCGCAGGTAGAACCACCAATTCAACACCAGGCAGACGGCGTAGAAGATGGCGAAGCCGTACATGGCGTATTCCGGGGTGCCGGCCTTGATCTGGCCCTTGATGACTTCGGGGGCGATGAAGGAGCCGTAGGCGGCCACAGCAGAGGTCCAGCCGAGCACCGGGCCGGCCTGCACGCGGTCGAAAATCACGCCGACGGTACGGAAGGTGGAACCGTTGCCGATGCCGGTCGCGGCAAACAGGATCACGAACACCACCAGGAACTGGGTGAAGAACACCTCGGGCGTGGCCGAGTGGTAGGCCTGCATCATGATCCAGCCGGCGTAGATGGAAGCTGCGACCATCACCGCCGAAATGATCTGGGTGACGATGGAGCCGCCCACCTTGTCGGAAATCCAGCCACCGACCGGACGAATCAGCGCGCCGACGAAGGGGCCGATCCAGGCGTAGGTCAGCGCGGAGGGGGCGTTGGGGTTCTTGACGTGCTCCCACACCCCGGTGACGGCATTGAGGGTGTGCGTGTCACCGAAGATCACCGTGATCGACAGCGGCAGTGCCATCGAAAAGCCGATGAAGGAGCCGAAGGTGACGAGATACAGCGCCGTCATCGACCAGGTGTGCTTGTTACTGAAAATGGCGAACTGCTTGCTGATGTTTTCCTTCATCGCGCCGAAGGCGGCCAGCTTCATGATGATCAGCGTGCTGACGATGATGAGCGGCATGGCCAGCCACATATTGAGCACGCCGAGGCCGGTGGGAGCCGGCAGGTAGAGGTAGAGGCCGCCGATGGCGGGGACGAAGGCCAGGGTGTACAGCCAGGTGACCTTGATGAAGGCGAACAGGGTGCCGCCGATGTCAGGCGCAACCGGCAGCAGGTTGTTCATGCCGAACCAGGCGATGATCGCCAGCGGCACCAGTGACAGCACCCAGGTAAATCCGGCGTTCTGGATAAAGGTAGGGGTGCCGGCGAGAATCTTGCCGAGAATCCAGCCGCTGTCCTTCACCAGTGTCATCGGCTCACCACCTATTGCGCCAAACACGCTGACCGTCATCACCAGCGGGATGAGGATCTGCATGGTGGTGACGCCGAAGTTGCCCAAGCCCGCATTGATCCCCAGCGCGGTGCCTTGCAGGCGCTTGGGGAAGAAGGTGCTGATGTTGGACATCGAACTGGCGAAATTGCCGCCGCCCACGCCCGACCACAGTGCCATCAGCTGAAACGACCACAACGGCCAATCCTGATGCTGCAGGACGATGCCGGTGCCGATGGCGGGCGCTAGCAGCATGGCGGTGGTGAGGAAGATGACGTTGCGCCCGCCCGCCAGCCGGATGAAGAACGACGACGGAATCCGCATCGTCGCCCCGGCCAGTCCGGAAATCGCGGTCAGCGTGAACAGCTCGTCCTTGCTGAAGGGAAACCCCAGGTTGGACATCTGCACCGTGATGATCCCCCACATCAGCCACACGGCAAAGCCGCACAGCAGAGCCGGAACCGAAATCCACAGATTGCGATAGGCAATCTTCTTGCCGGTCGATTCCCAGAATGTCGGGTCTTCCGGATTCCATTCCTTGACGTTGGTAGGCATGGCTTATTCCTCTAATAAATTAACCAACTGAGCCGTGCATCGCCCGGCCCAGGCTTTACTACTCCATCCGGTCTGCAAGCTGGACCCGCTTGAGTTCCCGTTCCGCATCCATCGGACGCACTTCCGTCCAGTACATCCACATCAGCGACACCCACACCACGCCGAACATCAGCATGAACGCGGAGGAACGGATGCCGGTCAGATCGACCAGCGCCCCGAACAGGATCGGCATCAGGAAGCCACCCAAGCCACCGGCCAGCCCGACCACGCCGGAAATCACGCCGATGTTGTCTGGGTAGTCGTCGGAGATGTACTTGAAGACCGAGGCCTTGCCGATGGCGAACACCACGCCGAGGCTGAACAGAATGATGGTGAACACCGTCGCATTCAGGCCGAAATGGAACGTGAACGGTCCATTGACGGTCTGGATG
This sequence comes from Pseudomonadota bacterium, assembly GCA_018262135.1. Classification (GTDB taxonomy): domain Bacteria; phylum Pseudomonadota; class Gammaproteobacteria; order Competibacterales; family Competibacteraceae; genus Contendibacter. The sequence goes on from JAGTSD010000191.1 coordinate 2,898, forward strand.
GTGATGTCGCTCTGCGGGTAGGACAGGAAGAACAGGCAGACCAGCGAAATCCACAACACCCACCACGTCATGGTGTGGGCGCCGAATTTGTCGGAGAAATAACCGCCGATCGCCCGCAACATCCCGCCGGGGATGCTGAAGGCGGCAGCCAGCAGTGCGGCCGTCTTGAGATCGAAGCCATATTCGCTGATGTAGTACTTGGTCATCCACAGCGCCAGCGCCACATAGCCGCCAAACACGATCGAGTAGTACTGGCTGTAGCGCCACACCTTCGGATCCTTGAAGGCGGCCAGCTGCTCGCGCAGGGTTACGGACTTGCCTACCTTGTGCACGGGGTCGCTGTAGGTGAAGAACCAGAACAGGATCGCGGTCACCAGCATCAGCACCGCGTAGACTTTCGGCACCATGGTCCAGCCATAGCCGACTACGATGATGGGGGCGAGCAACTTGGTGACGGCCGCCCCGGTGTTGCCGGCGCCGAAAATGCCCATTGCCAGACCCTGCCGTTGCTTGGGGAACCAGCGGGCGCAATAGGCAATGCCGACCGTGAACGAGCCGCCTGCCATGCCGACGAACAGCCCGGTCAGCAGGAAATGCCAGAATTGCGTCGCCCATGAGAGCATCCAGATCGGGACGACGGTGGAAAGCATCAGGATGAAGAACACGATGCGCCCGCCGAATTTGTCGGTCCACATTCCCAGTGGCACGCGGATCAGCGAACCGGTCAGCACCGGCGTGGCGATCAGGATGCCGAACTCGGTCTCGTTCAGCCCCAGCTGCTGCTTGATGGGAACGCCGATGACGGCGAACATCATCCAGATCATGAAGCACACCGTGAACGCCAGCGTGCTCATGATGACGACCGACCATGCCTTGTATTGTTGCGTTGCCATAAATCACCCCGTAGCCTTATCTGGTTAGATAAAAAGACCTTGGTGTGTTTTTTACGCCATCGAATGAACGCTTGCTAGAGGGGGTAGAACGCTGAAAACAGGCTAACTACCTCTTTAGAGGTAATGGGGGTAGTTTTTAATTCGTTGTTTTTTATTATGTTTTTCTGGATTCTGTGTTTGGCGGAAAGCCGGCAGCGAAGAAGGGGTATACCCTTTTATCCGCCACGCCGGCATCAGGTGGTTTACGCTTGGAGCATGGCAAGGACTGCCGATTGCATGGGGAAAACGGGTGCGCAATTTTCTGGGAAAGCCAGTGCTGGGAAATAAACTGCAGAACTCGCTGCTGCTGCGGCTGGGCGGCATGTTTGTCGCCATCACCGTGCTGGCGGTGGCCAGCATGTCCACATCCTGGATGGTGGCGGAAACCACCCAGGGCAGCGGCCAGGCGATCAACCTGGCGGGCAGCCTGCGGATGCAGAGCTGGCGCATGGCTTCGATCCACCAGCGCCTGCTGCAGACCGGCAGTTCTCAATACCAGCAGAACCTGGATCAGGCCATCAGCCGCTTCGAAAGCGACCTGAAGGCGGGCCCCATCCTGGCCGTCCTGCCGGACGATGAAACTGCCCCGCTCAGGCAGGTATACCGGCAGGTTGAAAGCAGCTGGCGCACCCAAATCAAACCCGGCCTGACCCATCC
>JAGTSD010000020.1 GCA_018262135.1 Pseudomonadota bacterium
GCCGTCCGCCAGAAATTTTCCAGTCAGGCCGACCCGCGCCTGTTGGGCGAGTTGCGCGCCATTGCCCAGGAGGAAGGGCGCCAGTTCCAGGCGGTGCTGGAACAGGCGGTGCGCGAGTTTGTCGAGCGCAAGCGCAGCGCCACGCCCCGCGCCCAGGTCATGGCGCACTTCCAGGCCAGCGTCGAGAAAAACCGCCGGTTGGGCGAGTTGCTGGCCCGATGAGTCACGATTTTCCCACCCGGTCCGAAGTCGTCGCCATGCACGCGCGGCTGATCGAGGCGTTTGGAGGGATGCCCGGCCTGCGCGATCCCGGCGCCCTGGAAGCCGCCCTGCTGCGGCCCCAGCTCGGCTATTACCGGGACCTCGTCGAAGAGGCGGCGGCGCTGCTGGAGAGCCTGGCCAACAACCATCCGTTCCTGGATGGGAACAAACGGGTGGCTTTCTTCGTCACCGATACCTTCCTGCGGATGAACGGCCACCGGATCGAATGCGACAACGAAGCCGCGTATGCCTTTTTCATGCAACTCTTCGAGACCCAAGCGTTCCGCTTCGACCGGTTGGAACCGTGGCTGCGGGAGCACGTCGGGGTCACATAATTGTTTGCGGTCGGGCCGGCCCCTACCGGAATCGCCCAGCGTCACCGGGCGGCCCGTGCCACCGCCTGGCGATCCACCCCGAGCGGCAACGGGCCTTGCGGGCGTCTCTGGCCCAGAGCAGCCACGGGGCGGAGCGAGAAAGTCCGCTGTTTCTGGCGGTGCCACGCGGCGAACGGCGGAAAGCCCTCACCCGCCGCCAGGTCAGCAAATTGTTTCACCGCTACGCGCGGGAAGCCGGACTGCCGCTCGGGGTCACCCCGCACCGCGCGCGGGCGACCTTCATCACCGAGGCTCTGGACCGGAAGTGCCCGATGGAAGCCGTGCAAGCCAGCCAGAGATCGCAAGCTTTACCATGCGTTATTAGGGGTTATCGCAGAAAATGGAAAAAATCAGATGCCTCAATGGCTATGCCGATGATGCGAGTCCGGAAAGTGGTTATGGAAATGAGTCAGCGGCTCATGGCGGTGTGGGTGAAGATGTTGGGTGTCGGTCGGCACCTGCTCGTCATGCGGGTGCTGGTGGTGGGCATCGTGGACATGCTCGTGCTCATGTTCCATCGCCTCGTGCGTGTGTAGGTGGTTGTGCTGCTCGGTGAGGTGCAGCCAGACGCCCAGCGCCATCCATGCGGCGGCGATCAGCAACCGAGCGCTGACGGGCTCACCCAGGAGGGGAATGGCCAGGACGGCGCCAAAAAACGGCGCTACGGTGAAGTAGGCCCCGGTTCGGGCGGTCCCGAGATGCCGCAGGCCAATCACGAAAAGGGCCAAGCTCACGCCATAGGCCAGAAAGCCCACGACCATGGCCCCGGCCAGATTCGGCAGCGGCGGCCAAGTCGCACCCAGCGCGAAGGCACAGGTCAGATTGACCGAACCGGCGACCAGTCCCTTGACTGCGGCAATCCAGGTCGCATCCGCCAGAGACACCTTGCGCGTCAGGTTGTTGTCGAGTCCCCACGCGAAGCACGCGCCCAGCACGGCCAGCGAAGGCCACAGGCCCGCGAAGCGGGCTTCATCCGGCCAGCTCAAGACCCCGGCACCGGCTACGATGGCGACCATGCCCAGCGCAATCCGTCGGTCGAAGTTTTCCTTGAAAGCGAACCAGGCCAGCAGGGCCGTGAATACGCCTTCGGCGTTCAACAGCAAGGCCGCGCCCGATGCGGGCATCCCGGTCAAGCCCAGCATCAACAGCACCGGGCCGACGATACCGCCCGCCACGATGGCGCCGGCGAACCACGGTTGTTCGTGGCGCGGGAGTCTAACAGCAGGAGCGTTGTTCAAACGGCGATACAGCGTCAGGCCGATGCCGGAGCCCAGGTAGAGCAGGCCGGCCAGCAGCCACGGATCGACACTGGTCAAGAGCAGTTTCGCCAGTGGCGTTCCCGCGCCGAACAGCAAGGCGGCCCCGAGAGCCGCCGGAACGCCCGCTTGGCGTAACCCTGCTGTCCAATTCATCCGGTCGTCCTAATCTTTGTAGGCATACGACAACGATTCCTTCATTTTTAGGCTACAAAGCGGCAACTCTCATGCAAGTTCAGAAAAAACGTTCGTTTTTATGGTACAGATCCTTAACTGTTCCCAACGAATGTCACTGTTCAAAGTCGACGTCAGCCGATGGTTAAAGTCGCTGTCAGCGGGGAGTCTTGAGGCCGACCGCGTTGGCATCGGTGGCCTCGGAACGGTGCATGGCGGATCGCGCCGCACGGCGCAGGCCCGCTTCCTTGACCAGCGCGTACAACGCCGGAATCACGATCAGCGTCAATACCGTTGACGAGATCATCCCCCCGACCATCGGCGCGGCGATCCGGCGCATCACTTCCGACCCGGCGCCGCTGCTCCAGAGAATGGGCAACAGACCGGCCATGATTGCCACCACCGTCATCATTTTAGGGCGTACCCGCTCCACCGCGCCCTCCATCACCGCCGCGTAAATGTCGCTCACGGTCAACGGTTGGCCTGCCGCCTCGCGCTGGCGGCGTAAGGTGGTGAGGGCGTGATCCAGATAAATCAGCATGATCACCCCGGTTTCCGCCGCTACTCCGGCCAGTGCGATAAACCCGACCGCGACCGCCACGCTCAGGTTATAGCCCAACCCAGCCATCAACCAGACGCCACCGACCAGCGCAAAGGGCAGGGCCAGCATGACAATGAACGTCTCGGTTAGCCGGCGGAAATTGAGGTAGAGCAGGACAAAGATAATGAGCAGGGTAAACGGCACCACGATAATCAGTCGGGCCTTGGCGCGTTCCATGTACTCGAACTGTCCGCTCCAGGCGACGTAATACCCCGGCTTGAACTGCACTTGCTGGCGCACCGCCTGCTGGGCGTCGGCGACGTAGCCGCCAATGTCGCGGCCGCGAATGTCCACGTAGATATAGGCGGAGAGCAGGGCGTTTTCGGTGCGGATGCTGGGCGCGCCCTTGCCGAGACCGATGCTCGCCACCTGCCCCAACGGAATCATCGCCCCGCCCGGCACGGGAATCAGCACTTGGGCAATCGCCTGCGGATCGGCGCGCAAATCGCGGGGATAACGGACGTTAACCCCGAACCGCTCCCGCCCCTCGACGGTGGTGGTCACCGTCTCCCCACCCAAGGCGGTGGCGATGACTTCCTGCACGTCGCCGATGCCCAGACCGTAACGGGCCAGCGCCGCCCGATCCGGTTCGATGTTCAGATAATAACCGCCGGTGATGCGTTCGGCGTAGGCGCTGGTCGTGCCGGGGACGGTCTTGACGACGGCTTCAATCGCTTTGGCCAATTGCTCCAGTTCGGCGAGATCATTGCCGAATACCTTGATGCCGATGGGAGTGCGGATGCCGGTCGAGAGCATGTCCGTCCGCGCCTTGATCGGCATGGTCCAGGCGTTGCTGACGCCGGGGATTTGCAGCGCCTGGTCCAGCTCGGCAATCAGCGTGTCCATGGTCATGCCGGACCGCCATTCCCGTTCCGGCTTCAGGTTGATCACCGTTTCAAACATCTCCAGCGGTGCCGGATCCGTCGCCGTTGCGGCTCGCCCGGCCTTGCCGTACACCGAGGCGACTTCCGGGAAGGTTTTGATGATGCGGTTCTGGGTCTGCAGGATCTCGGCGGCCTTGGTGACCGACAAGCCCGGCAAGGTGGCGGGCATGTACAGCAGGGTTCCCTCGTTGAGGGTCGGCATGAATTCACTGCCCAGCCGGCTGGCCGGATAGTACGACGCCGCCAGAATCAGCAGCGCCAGCAGAATCGTCAGTTTTTTCCAGCGCATGACTCCGGCGATCAGCGGACGATACGCCCAGATCAGAAAGCGGTTCAGCGGGTTGCGATGTTCGGGAATGATTTTGCCGCGAATGAACAGCACCATCAGCGCTGGAACCAGGGTCAGCGACAGCAGCGCCGCTCCCGCCATCGCAAAAGTTTTGGTGTAGGCCAGCGGCTTGAACAGCCGCCCTTCCTGCGCTTCCAGGGTGAACACCGGCAGGAACGAGACCGTGATGATCAGCAGACTGAAAAACAGCGCCGGACCCACTTCCTTGGCCGCCTCGACCATGATCGTGACCCGCGAGGCGTCGGGCGCGGCCCGTTCCAAATGCTTGTGGGCGTTTTCGATCATCACGATGGCCGCGTCCACCATCGCGCCAATCGCAATCGCAATGCCGCCCAGGCTCATGATGTTGGAGTTCATGTCCAACATCCGCATCACGATAAAGGCGATGAGGATACCGACCGGCAGCATCAGAATCGCCACCAGCGCGCTGCGGACATGGAATAGAAACACGATGCAGACCAGCGCGACGATGAGACTTTCTTCCAGCAAGGTGTTTTTCAGCGTCTCGATCGCGCGATGGATCAGGTCGGAGCGGTCGTAAACCGGTTCGATGGTCACGCCTTGCGGCAGGCCGCTGGCGATCTCGGCCAGCTTGGCCTTGAGGTTGTGGATCACGTCCAGCGTGTTCGCGCCGAAGCGGGCGACGGCAATCCCGCTGACGGCTTCGCCCTCCCCGTTCAGCTCGGTAATGCCGCGCCGCTCATCCGGTCCCATCTCGACCCGCGCCACAGCGCGCAGCAGCACCGGCACCCCGCCCTCGGCCTTGAGCACCAGTTGCTCCAAATCGGCGGCGCCCCGCAAGTAGCCTTTGCCGCGCACCATGTATTCGGTTTCCGCCAGTTCCACCACCCGCCCGCCGACATCGCGGTTGCTGGTGCGGATGACTTCGCTGACCCGCATCAACGGGATGCCGTAGGCTTGCAGCTTGCGCGGGTCGACCACGACTTGGTACTGCTGGACGAAGCCGCCCACGCCGGCGATTTCGGCGACGCCTTGCGCCTTGGTGAGCTGGTAGCGGATGAACCAGTCCTGCAAGGTGCGCAGTTCCGCCAGAGTACGCTGGGCGCCGAGCACGACATATTGATAGACCCAGCCGACGCCGGTCGCATCCGGCCCCAGACTAGGCGTGACTCCAGTCGGCAGCCGTCCGGCGGCAAAGTTGAGATATTCCAGCACTCGCGACCGCGCCCAATACAGGTCGGTCCCGTCCTCGAAGATCACATAGACGAAGGACGCGCCGAAGAACGAGAACCCCCGCACCACCTTGGAACGAGGCACGCCGAGCATGGCGGTGCTGAGCGGATAAGTGATTTGATCCTCGACCACTTGCGGCGCCTGGCCGGGATACTCGGTGTAAATGATGACCTGCGTATCGGAGAGATCGGGCAATGCATCGAGCGGGGTATGGAGAACGGCGTAGATGCCGGCGGCGATCACGAACGCCGCGAGCAGCAGCACCAGAAACAGATTGCGGGCGGAAGCCTCGATGATGCGTCCGAGCATGTCAGTGGCCCTGGTGTGGACTGGCCGGTGCGGGTGGTGTCTCCGGCGTGGTCGCGGCGCTGGGAGCCGTCGCGCCATGCCCGTCATGCCCGCCGAAGCTGCCCAGCGCCGCTTTCAAATTGCTTTCGGCGTCGATCAGGAAATTGGCGGACACCACGACCCGCTCCTGATCGGCGAGTCCCTCCAGCACCTGCACATACTCATCGCCCCGCAGGCCCAACCGCACTTCACGCGGCTGATAGCGGCCCTCCCCCAATTCGACCAGCACCACTGGCCGGGTGCCGCTGCCGAGTACCGCCGAGGTGGGGATGGTCAAAACCGCCGCCTTGTTATGGCTGGCGGCCAATTCAATGCTGGCGTACATGGCCGGGCGAAGGCGGCCTTTGGGGTTCGGCAATTCGATCCGCACCTGCGCGGTGCGGGTCTGCGGATTCAGGGTCGGGTAAATGAAGGCGACCTTGCCGGCGAACTGTTCGCCGGGGAAGGCGTTGACGGTGATGCGCGCTTCCTGACCGGGATGCACCAGGTTCAGGTCTTGCTCGAAGACATCCGCCACCAGCCACAGCGACGATAAATCGGCGATGCGATAGAGCACTTCGCCCGGCATAAAGCGCATGCCCTGGATCGCGGTTTTTTCCAGCACCACACCGTCCGCCGGCGCTTTCAACAGCAATTGCTGTTGCGGCTGGCCCTCTTTGCGCAGGCGTTCCAGTTGATCGGCGGAAATTTCCCAGTTACGCAGCCGCAGCAGCGCCGTTTCCGCCAACTGGTTCATGCCTTCGCGGGTTTCGGGACTGCTCTCGCTCAGGGCGCGCAGCCCGCCGCGGGCCAGGAGATACTCGCGTTGGGCGGAGACCAGTTCGGGGCTGTACACGGCCATCAGCGGTTCGCCGCGTTTCACGGTCTGGCCGGTGCTGTTGACCAGCAGGCGCTCGATCCAGCCTTCAAAGCGGGCCGTCACCGTGAACAAACGGCGCTCGTCGGGAGCGATCAGGCCGACGGCGCGCACCGGACGGCTGAGAACACGCCGCCGCGCCGCTTCGGTTCGCACCCCCAGCTTTTGCACTTTCTCCGGACTGATGCGGACTTGATCGCCGCCGGTCTCTTCACCCTCGTAGACGGGGATGTAGTCCATTCCCATCGAATCTTTTTTCGGCGTCGGCGAGGTGTCCGGCAATCCCATCGGATTGCGGTAATACAGGATGCGCTTTGGGGCCGTGGCGGGTGTTGGCGGAGCGACTTCGCTCTCGTAGACGGGGATATAGTCCATCCCCATCGAATCTTTCTTGGGGGTCGGCGAGGTGTCTGGCAACCCCATCGGGTTGCGGTAATAGAGAATCTTGCCCTGCTCGGCGGCGATAGCGGCCGGTGGCAGGAACCCGTTTTCCGGGTACCCCGGGTAACCCAGCCCGACGGCAGTTCCGACCCAGACTACTAAAACCAGAGTACGCGGGCTCACAGCGGTTCTCCTATGAATCGCTCGATTTCGGCCAGGCGGAGGTATTGCTCGAGCAGGGCTTTCAACTGGCCAAAGCGCGCCCGCCGCATTTGCCGCTGTGCATCCAGCAGGGTGGTGAAGTCCACACGACCGGTTTGATAGCTGGCGAGCGCCGCCTGGAAGGTCAATTCCGCCTGAGGCAGCAGACTGGTGCGGATCAGCGTTTCCTGTTGCCGGGCGGCGTCCAGCCCCGCCAGTTGTTCCTGTAAGTCGCCCTGCAGTTGATTGGCGATGGCGTCCTGCCGGATTTGCGCGGCGCTCAACATTTCGGCGGCCTCCCGCTCTTGGGAGCGACGGCTGGTCTGTTGCAGCGGAATGTTGACCGACAGCATGATTTCCCAGTCCGCCAGCCGGTTGCCGACCTGGATCGGGGAAACGCTGACGGTCAGATCCGGATAGCGGTTGGCCTTCACCAGACGCTGGTTCTGTTGGGCGGCGGTGATCGCGGACGCTTGCGCGAGCAACTCCGGGTTGGCGCCGAGCATCCGGCTTTCCAAGTCCGCCAGCGCCGCCGGTGGGGGCAAGGACGGTAACGCCTTCGGCTCGGCCAGCGGCGCGTTCGCCGGCCGGCCTAACAACGCATTGAGTTTGGCGCGAGCCTGTTGTTGCTCGGTCGCCACCGCGATCAGATCGGCTTTGAGCGTGGTTTGTTCGATCTGCGCCTTTAAGGCATCCTGCTGGGGCGTGAGGCCGTTGGCGTGGCGGATTTGGGCCACCCGCTCGACTTCCCGCAGAAACATCCATTCCTCTTTCAGCAGAATCTCGTTCTGCTGCGCCTGATAACGCTGAATAAACGCCGTGGCGAGCTTGGCCCGCAGCGCGGCGGACAGGGTCGACCGCTGGCGGCGCGCTTTCTCCGCCTCCGCCTCCGCGGCCTGCTGCTTGGACTCCAGCTTCCCGCCCAGTGGCAAGGTTTGCGCCACGGTGTATTTCACCGAACCGACTTGCGCTGGAGCGAGGGTAAAGCCGCTGTCGTTGGGAATGTCCCGCCATTCGACGCTGAACATCGGATCGGGCAGCGCGCCCGCCGGTTGAATGCGCGCTTCGGCGGCGTCGGCTTCATGTTGCATCGCCGCAAGTTCAGGATTGTGTTGCTCCGCCCAAGCCAATAATTCGGGCAGAGTGGCCCCCGGCAAATCGGCGGCGGGTTTCGCCGCCGGAACGCCCAACGGCAGGACCAGGAGCGCCAGCGCGCACCCGGTTTTCCGCAAACTGTGCATGAATATCCCCCCCTGGGTTTTTCAGCATTCGCCTGACGCGGCGAGACGGGCGATGATGGCTTATCGATAGGACTGAAAAATCCGGGACGTACTGTCTCGCGCCAACAGCAACACGTCGTAGGCATCACGACGATGAGCATATTCAGGGCCGTCCATGCCGGGCGATCCGATCGGCATCGCGGGTACGGCCAGACCGATGGCGTTGGGCCGCTCCTCCAGCAGGCGCAGGATCTCGCGGACGGGAACATGACCTTCCAGCGCATAACCGTCCACTACCGCGGTATGGCAGGAGCCGTACTCGAGGGGGATGCCCAGGCGCTTGCGAACCTCGGCGTTGCCCGTGTCGTGCACGCGCGCCTCGAAGCCGTTGTTCTCCAGATGCGCCATCCAGTCCTTGCAGCAACCGCACGTCGGGCTTTTCCACACCTCGACCACCGGACGGCTGGGCGCGGCCCACGCACGGGGCAGAGCCAGTAGCAACGAGCCAGCCAGCAGTTGGCGGCGCTTCAGATCGATGCTTGTTGGGGTTGGCATGGTCATTACCTCGTGTGGTGGGTTTTACCAGGAGTAGAAGTTACAGTTAGCGACGATTCGTGCGATCAACAGCCATCGGGTGGCTGATCTATTTCGGATGATCACAACTGGACGCGGTTAAGCCGCAATGCGTTGGTGACCACGGACACCGAGCTCAGCGCCATGGCGGCGCCGGCGAAGATCGGCGACAGCAGCAGGCCGAACGCCGGGTAGAGCACCCCGGCGGCCACCGGGATGCCGAGCGCGTTGTAGCCAAAGGCGAACGCGAGGTTCTGGCGGATGTTGCGCATCGTGGCGCGCGACAGGACGGCGGCGCGCGCGATGCCGCGCAAATCGCCCTTGACCAGCGTCACGCCGGCACTCTCCATCGCCACATCGGTGCCGGTGCCCATGGCGATGCCGACATCGGCCTGGGCCAGCGCCGGCGCGTCGTTGATGCCGTCACCGGCCATCGCGACCTTGCGCCCTTCCGCCTGCCAGCGCTTGACGTGACCCGCCTTGTCCTCGGGCAGCACTTCGGCAATGGCTTCGTCGATGCCGAGTTGCCGAGCCACGGCGTCGGCCGTGCTGCGCGAATCGCCGGTGAGCATCACCAGGCGGACGCCTGAATCCTTTAATGTGGCGATCGCTTCCCGCGTGCTGTCCTTGATCGGATCGGCGACCGCGGCGAGTCCGGCGGCCACGCCCTTCACCGCGAAGAACACGACCGTTTTCGCTTCCAGACGCCAGACTTCCGCGCGCGCTTCCCAAGGCTGGGTATCGATGCCGTGCTGGGCGAGGAAATGGCGGCTGCCAACGAGCACGCGCTGGCCCGCGCTATCGGCTTGCACGCCGAGACCGCTAACGGCCTCGAAGGCGTCGGCCGACCCCGGCGTCAGGCCGCGCGCCTTGGCCCCCGCCACGATGGCCAGCCCGATCGGATGCTCGGAAAGCTGTTCCACGCCAGCGACGAGCGCCAGCGCTTCAGGTTCTGGAAGGCCCTCGGCGACAAAATCGGTCAACGCCGGATGCCCGAGGGTCAGCGTGCCGGTCTTGTCCACCACCACGGTGTCGATGTCGCGCATGCGCTCGATGGCCTCGGCATTGCGGAACAGAAGGCCGGCGCGCGCGCCTTGCCCCATGGCGACAGTCATGGAGATGGGCGTTGCGAGGCCGACGGCACAGGGGCAGGCGATGATCAACACGGCCACGGCGTTGAGAAAGGCGTAGGCGAATTTCGGTTCGGGGCCGAGAAACCCCCACACGAGCGCCGTCACGAGAGCGATGCCCACCACGACCTGGACAAAGGACGCCGCGATGACATCGGCGAGTTTCTGGATCGGTGCGCGCGTGCGCTGGGCCTCTCCCACCAGATGAACGATCCGCGCCAGCAGCGTGTCGGCGCCCACCCGTTCGGCACGGATCACCAACGAACCATGGCCATTGACGGTGGCGCCGGTGACTTTGTCGCCCGCCGCCTTGGCCACCGGCATGGGCTCGCCGGTGATCATCGATTCATCCACCCGGCTCGCGCCTTCGAGCACCGTACCGTCCACCGGCACTTTCTCGCCCGGCTTCACCCGCAGCCGGTGACCCACCGCGATACTTTCGAGCGGAACCTGTTCCTCACTACCGTCGTCGCCCAGGCGCCAAGCCTGATTGGGCGCGAGTTGCAGCAATTTTTGGATGGCCTGGCCGGTCTGACCCATCGCGCGCAACTGAAGGAAGTCGCCAAGGTTCACCAGGGTCACGATCACGGCCGCCGCCTCGAAATAAGTCCCAACCGCGCCGTCGTGCGCGCGGAACTCCAGCGGGAACAGGCCTGGAAAAAACACGGCGGCGAGGCTGAACAGGTAGGCGAGTCCCACCCCCAGCCCGATCAGCGTGTACATGTTGAGCGCGCGATGCACCAGCGAAAACCAGAACTTGCGCAGGATCGGCCCGCCGGCCCACAGTACGACCGGGGTGCCCAGCACAAACTCGATCCACCCGCGTTCCTGTGGCAACAGGCCGAACAGTTCCGGGAGGCCGATCATGGGCGACATCGCGAGCACCACCAACGGCAGGGAGAGCGCGGCGCCGACCCACAGCCGCCACGTCAGCGCGCGCCACTCGGAATCGTCGGCCGCGCCGCCGCCCGTGCCCGCCATCGGCACCAGGGCCATCCCGCAGATCGGGCAATCGCCCGGCGCCTCGCGCACGATCTCCGGATGCATCGGGCAGGTATAGCGAGTTCCAGGAAGCGCCGCACCCGCCGCGCCCGCCGCGCCACCGTCCTGACCCGGAGACTCGCGCGGGGTTTGGGCGTCGTGATGCGCGGGTCCAGGGTGCGCCGTGTCACCTGCGGGAGGCGATGCGGCCACGTGCGCGGACGGGTGGGCCTCGAATTTCTGCTGGCAAGCGGTGGAGCAGAAATAATAATGGTTTCCCTCGAACACGCGGCTGCCTGCCGCGGTTCGCTCGTCAACCTGCATGCCACAGACTGGATCCGTTGCCATCACCTCACCTCGATTCATTTAGATTGATGGATTGACCTCATGGGTCTGGCTCGCACGCCCCAGACTTTCCGAACAGCACCGGCCCCAGCGTTCGGTAGGCGACCACTAATACCGGCGGCAAGATCAGCCACTGCAATAGCGGCGAAAGACCCATCCCGAAAATCATCGGCATGCTCGCCGTATAGCTCCAGTTGCCGGCGCGATAGACGTTGTGCCACTCGCTCCATGCGGTAAAAGCCACGGCGCCGATCACGACAATGACGCCGCCGGTCCACGGACGCGACGCCGGCCAGTCCGCGCGCCGGAGCACCCTGCCGGCCAGCGCGAACATCGCGAGTGCAATCACAACGTCGCCCAGGGAGCAATGAAACAGTGCCCAGGCGACACTCATTCCATCCGCCGCCGCCCAGATCGTATAGAGCCTGACCTGCGCGATTTCCCACGTCAGATTCAAAATGAAGGCGAGCGCCGACCAGAGACCCGCGCGCGCGATGATGCGGAGCATCGCCGGGTTATGCATGGACCTTCACACCCAACCTGGGAAAGAACGCGGGCGTGTTCGCCTCGTAGCGGGTGTAAGGCGTGACCAGAGTCGGCCACTGAAATAAAAACCCCGTCATGATCAAAATGAAGCCGATGTATTGGGGATGTCGCACACGTGCGTAAGGCCCGGTAATTGCCAGCCGGTGACGGCGCTGTGCCG
>JAGTSD010000192.1 GCA_018262135.1 Pseudomonadota bacterium
GGGCTGAACAACTTGCGCGACATCACGGTATCGGCGGCGTATTCCGCGATTTGCGGGTATACCGAGGCCGATGTCGAGACTGTGTTCGCCCCGGAGTTGGAGGGACTGGACCGCGAGCGAATCCGGGCGTGGTACAACGGCTACAACTGGACCGGCGAGGCGGTGTACAACCCCTTCGATCTGCTGCTGCTGTTCGAAGAACGCCAATTCAAGCCCTGGTGGTTCGAGACCGGCACCCCAACCTTCCTGGTCGACCTGCTCGCCCAACGGGGTTTTTTCACGCCCGACCTGGCGCGGCGCCAGACCAGTCTGGAACTGCTCTCCACCTTCGACGTGGAGCAGATCAACAGCGACGCCCTGCTGTTCCAGACCGGCTATCTCACCATTCATCAGGTCGAGGAGCCGCTGGTCGGCTATTGGGTGTATACGCTGGGGTATCCCAATCACGAGGTGGAAACCAGCCTCAACGCCGCCCTGCTGATCGGCTATGGCGCCGATGGCCAGCGGGCCTTCGAGAACCGCCTGCGCTTGCTCCACTTGCTGACCCTCGCTGACTGTGCGGGACTCCAGGCCCTGTTCCAGGCCTTTTTCGCCAGCATCCCCCACGACTGGCATCGCAACAATCCCATTGCCCGGTACGAAGGCTATTACGCCAGCGTGTTCTACAGCTACTTTGCCGCCCTGGGCCTGCCCATCACCCTGGAGGATGCGACCCACCACGGCCAACTCGACATGACGGTGCGATTCAACCACCACGTCTATCTGTTCGAGTTCAAGGTCGTCGAACTGGCGCCGGACGGGCGGGCGTTGCAGCAGATCAAGGACCGGGGCTATGCCGACAAGTATCGGGCTACGGGCGAGCCGATCCATCTGATCGGGGTCGAGTTCAGCCGCGAGAGCCGCACCGTGGTGGGGTTCGAGGTGGAAACCCAGTAGACCGCCGCGCCAACCCACCCCCGGCGGGCATCTCGGGAAAAGCAACTGTCTGCTTCTCCGCGTTGCTCTGCCGTGCCAGCTCAATCATCCAGATCGTGTTTCTCGCTTCTTCCAGGATATCAGTTGCCTCCCCTGTGTCAGACCCGCCGGTCTACTGGAATGCCGCCCCGTCCGCTCAGCGCAGTCGGCGCAGCGCGTAAAATCCCCCGGCCAGAAACAGCAGCGTCGGCAGGCTGGCGCCCACCAGCGGCGGAAAGCCGTACAGCAGCACCACGTTGCCCAGCAGATAGTTGCTCAAGAAGAACGTCATGCCGAGCAGCAGTCCCACCAGCAGGCGCTGGCCGACGCTCGCCGAGCGCTGCGGCCCGAATACGAACGGCATCCCGACCACCAGCATGGCCATGTAGGCGAGCGGCGCCAGCAGCTTGCGCCATAGCACCAACCGGTAGTCCTGGGCATCCAGGCCATTGCGTTCCAGATAGTCCACGTAAACCAGCAGATCGCGGATGGACAACTCGCTGGGATTGGTGGCCAGCACATCCAGAACCTGCGGGCTGATGGCCGAAGTGACCTCCAGGCTGGGCAGATGCTCGGTTCGCACCGCGTCGCCGCTCAAAAGGCTGAGATTGACGCCTTCCAGCAGCCAGCGCCCTTCCACATAGCGGGCGCCCTGGGCGGCGATGATGGTTTCGAGCCGGGCGTCGGGGCCGAGCTTGAAGGTGTGGATATCCACCAGGCGGATGCCGGGCAACACCGCGCGCACGTGGATGAAATAGTCGCCATCCCGCGCCCAGAAGCCGCGGCCGCCGCGAATCGCCATGCTCTCGCTCTTGGCGGCTGCCCGCTGTTCGTAGGCTGCCTGTTCCAGCGGCGGCGCGACGAATTCCCCGAGGGCCAGCACCGTCAGGCTCAGCAGCAGTCCGGCTTGCAGGGCGGAGCCGGCCAGCCGGGTCAGGGACAGACCGGCGGCGCGCATGACGATCAGTTCGCTGCCGCTGGCCAGCGCGCCCATGCCCAGCAGGCCGCCCACCAGCAGCGCCAGGGGGAACAGCTCGTACAAGCGCTGCGGCTGGATCAGCAGCAGGTAGCGGAACGCCGCCAGAAAGTCGTAACGGCCCTTGCCGACGTCTTCCAGCTCTATTAGCAGGCTCAGGAAGAATTCCAGCAGCAGCAGGACCAGCAGGGCAATCAAGGTGGTCGTCGCGACGGTGCGGAAGATGTACCGGTCGAGGATTTTCATGAGGCCACCGATGGGGCCGCGCGCCGGAACAACCGGAAGCCCCGGCTGCCGGAGTAATACTGGAACAGCAGGCCGGCCCCAAACAGCAGGAACAGACCATGGACCCACCACAGACCGACGCCGGGGCCGACGACGCCGTGACTCAGCCAGGACTCGCCGACACCGATCAGGTTGAGGTTGATCGCCTGGATCAGCACGGCCGCAACCACCCGGCCGTAGCGGCCCTCACGCGGCTTGGCGCGGGCCAGCAGCGGCGCCCACAGGGCGATGACCAGCACCTGGATCGGACTGTTGAACCGCATCTGCAATTCAGCGATCAAGCGAGGTTCGCTCGAACCCCACAACTGCCAGGTGGGTAGCGTTTCCTGATGTTGCCAGTCCTGGGGCGGGGGAGTGGTGTCAACCCGCACCGTGGCCCGCTCGAACCGGGCTATTTCGTAATCTCCCTGGCCGGGCGTGCCCCGATAGCGGTAGCCATGGTCGAGAATGATGCGCCGGATGCCATCCTCGCCGACTTCCTGATGGCCCCGGTCGCCGGTGGTGATGCTGAGGTCGCCGTCCGGCTCGCGGCTCTGGACGAAGACGTTGCGCAGTTCGCGGCCATCCAGGGCGCCAATATAGACGACATGTCGGCCGTTCAGCACTTCGCGGAACGAACCCGGCGTGAACATCGAGATTTCGGCTTCCTTGCGGGCCCTGGCCAGAACCTCGAACTGGAATTCCATGAGCGCCGGGATTGCCAGAAACGACAGTCCGGCGACGAACAGGGCCAGCGGTGCCGCCAGCAGGAAGACCGCGCGGTAGACCGACAGCGGTCCATAACCGCAGGCGGCCAGTGCGGTCATTTCGTGATCGCGGTACAGCCGCCCCAGGGCGAGCATGATGCTGAGCAGAAATGCCACGGGAACGAGCACGGTCAGGAGGTTGATCGCCTGCAGGCCCAGCAGCAGGAAGATGGAATCCCGGGCGAGCAGGCCGTTGGCGGCCTTGCTCAGGTAGCCGGCGAGGCGGTGGCTGAGCACCATTGCCAGCAGCACCAGCGTGGTCGCCAGGAGAGTCAGAGCGATCTCGCGGATCAGATAGCGGTCAACGATGGATGGCACGATGATGGCGCTCCGGCGCGCGAACTGGGAGAGGGGGCGATTTGCGGTTAAACTCAATCAGATTCATGACGCGCCCAACCAAAATTCTATAACCACTCAATAGAGCAGAACCGGGGTTAATCCATCCATGGAATTCACGGTCAAAAGCGGTAGTCCAGAGAAGCAGCGCACTGCCTGCCTGGTGCTGGGTGTGTACGAATCCCGGCGCCTGGCGCCGGCCACCGAACAGTTCGACGCCGCCTGCGGCGGCTACCTGGGCAACCTCCTGCGCAGGGGCGATCTCGAAGGCAAGATCGGTCAGTCGCTGCTGCTGTTCAATGTGCCCGACGCCCTGTGCGAGCGGGTACTGCTGGTCGGTTGCGGCCGGGAGCGCGAGGTGGACGACCGCCGTTTCCGCCAGATCGCGAACCATACCGCCACCGCTCTGAACGGAACCGGCGCCGTCGAGGCAGCGATCTACCTCACCGATCTCGCAGTCAAGGGCCGCGAACTGAACTGGAAGATTCGCCAGATCGTCGAGGCGTTCGAGGAATCCTGCTACCGTTCCGACTCGCTCAAGAGCAAGAAGGATGCGCCGCGCCGGTTCCCGCGCAAGATTATACTCAGCGTGCCCGGTCGGCGCGAACTGCCCGGCGGCGAGCAGACCGTGCGCGAGGGCGTCGCCATCGCCGCCGGCGTCAGGCTGACCAAGGATCTGGGCAATCTGCCGCCCAATCTCTGTACGCCCGCCTATCTGGCCGAACAGGCCCGGGCGCTGGCCCAGGAATTCCCGGCGCTGCGGGTCGAGGTGCTGGAAGAGGCCGATCTGGAACGACTGGGCATGGGCGCGCTGCTGGCGGTGAGCCGCGGCAGCGCCCAGCCGGCCAGGCTGATTCGGCTGGAATATCGCCAGGGGCCGGCGGCGCGCAAGCCCTACGTGCTGGTGGGCAAGGGCGTAACCTTCGATACGGGCGGCATCTCGCTCAAGCCGGGCGAAGCCATGGACGAGATGAAGTACGACATGTGCGGAGCGGCCAGCGTGCTGGGGACGCTGCGGGCCTGTGCGGAACTGAAGTTGCCGCTGAACGTGATCGGGCTGATTCCAGCAGTGGAGAACATGCCGGGCGGGCGGGCCAGCCGGCCGGGCGACATCGTCACCAGCCTGTCCGGCCAGACCATCGAAATCCTCAACACCGACGCCGAGGGCCGGCTGATCCTG
>JAGTSD010000193.1 GCA_018262135.1 Pseudomonadota bacterium
GGCCCACCGCGTCCAGCACCTCAAACAACAGTCGGCCCCGGTTTTCGTGGGAACCGCCGTACTCGTCGGTGCGGGCATTGGAACAGCGGGAGAAGAACTGGTGGAACAGGTAACCGTTGGAGGAATGGATCTCGACCCCGTCAAAACCGGCGGCCACCGCGTTGCGCGCGGCGCGCTGGAAATCGGCGACGATGCCGGCGATGTCCTCCCGGCTTAGCGCGCGGGGCGTGACGGTCGGTTTCAACCCCTCCCCGGAGAACATCCGCCAGTTTGGATTGATCGCCGAGGGCGCGACCGGCAACTCACCGCCGTGAAACTCCGGCAGGGACAGCCGGCCGCAATGCCACAACTGACAGACGATCAGCCCGCCAGCCTGGTGCACGGCGTCCGTCACCAGCCGCCAGCCGGCGACTTGGGCATCCGACCAGATGCCGGGCGTGTAGGGATAGCCGCGCGCCTGGAGCGACACAATCGTACCTTCCGAGATGATCAGCCCCGCGCCGGCGCGTTGCGCGTAGTAGCGCGCCATCAGGGCGGTAGGAGCGGCTTCCGGATTATCGGCCCGACAGCGGGTCAACGGGGCCATGACGACGCGGTTTTTCAGGGAGAGCGCGCCGAGTTGAACCGGAGCAAGCAGTTTGGATTCCATGGATATGGACGACCTCGGGTCGAATACGTGGGGTGCAGGGTTGGCATTCTATACTTTCGTGGCGCGACAACCATCGTCACGGCGAACGTTCAACCGACCTTGAAATACGCCTCGCGCGTTGGCAGTTCGATGCCGGTCAGCCGCAACGGCACCACGCTGTCGGGCGCCACGTCGTCGCCCACTTTCACCCGCGCTTCCAGGGCCAGTTCGGGAATCAGCACCGTGCCGCGCGGCAGCCGTTTCTCGACCAGCACGCCCTGACCCCGCCAGCCGGGATGCTGCTGGAAGTAGACCATCGTCCAGTGCTCGCGCGACAGTCGTTCGGCCCGCCGCACGCCGATGGCCGCCGCTTCCGCCGCCCCGACCCGCTCGATGATCGCCTGGGATTCGAGCGGATCGCCGCCCCTCAGGCACGCCCGCAACTGCTGGTGGGCGACCAGGTCCAGATAACGCCGCAACGGGCTGGTGACCTGGGCGTAAACGTCCAGCCCCAGGCTGCCGTGCGGTCCTGGCAGACTGCTGTACTGGCGCGGCCGCAGATTCCGCCGCAAAGCGTACATCGCTGCCAGTCCCGCCGGCTGTCGGTCGGCGGCATCCACCGGGTCCTGGGTGGTGAACGGAAACGAGAGCCCCCTGGCTAGCGCATAGCGGGCCGCCGCCTCGCCGACCATCACCATCGCCTCAGTCACCAGCATGCGGCTGCGCAAGCGGGGTAGCGGCCTGATGTCCACCCGGCCGTTGCTGACCCGCATCTTCACTTCCGGCAAGTCCATGAAAATCGCGCCATTGGCGCGGCGGCGGGCCTGATGACGTTCGGCCAGTTCGTACAGGCCACGAAACGGCTCTTCCTCGAGTTGCGTCTCTACCTCGTCATAACTCAGCCGCCGTACCCGCACCCAGCTCGGCGTGATTTCCACATCGGTCACCACGCCGTCCGGATCCAGATTCAAGCCGAAGGACAGCGCCGGGGAAACCTCCGCCAGGCCCAGCCCCAGCCGCGGGATTGCCTCCTCCGGCAACATCGGGATGGTGGTTTCCGGCAGGTACAGGGTCGCTCCCCGGGCCCGCGCCTCCAGATCAGCGGGAGTATCCGTCAACACCAGGGCCGCCGCGTCCGCTATGTGGACCCACAGCCGGTTGCCATCCAGACTGATCGCGTCGTCGGGATCGAGGTTGCCCTCATCGTCTATGGCGTAGGCCGGCAGGCCGGTCAAATCCCGCCGGGGTTCGTCCGGCAACGCGGGCAGGTCCACCCCGGGCGGGGTCAGCAACGTCCCAATCCGGCGCGGCCAGGGATTCACCTTCCCGTCCCAGTGCCGCAACCGCAGCAGCAGGGCGTGGGCGCTTTGGGAGTCCTGGTCGCAGTCGAGCGCCTGCAACACCCGGCTCTGCTCGCGTTGACCCAGCGCGACCTCCTCGATTTCCTGCAAATAGGGCGCATCCTCCGGCGCGCAGCATCCCGCCCGCGCCCGCTGGAGAAAGCCGTTCCACGCTTCCCGCTCGGCGGCTTTCGCCTCCCGGGCCGTCCGTTCCCGCGCCACCTCCGCCAGTGGCCGGGCGCTGACCGCCTCCGGCGTCCCCTGGAAATACAGGCCCTCGTTTACCAGTCGCCAGGCCGCCCAGGCGGTCGCCGGGGTATAGGCGCCGTAGACCAGATCCGCCAGTTCCGGCAACGTGGTCTGTCCCCCCTCCAGCAGATCGCAGGCCGCCTCCACCTCACCCGCCGGAATTTCCCCCAACTCGCGCGGCGAGCGCACAGGACCTGGGTGCAGCAGCAACACATCCTTGGGCCGTACCCGCAACGACCGGCCATCCTCCAGTTCGATATCCAGCTTGTCGCCGAGGGCGGCGACCCGGGCCAGACCGTTTTTGTACAGCACCAGACTGTTTTGCGGGATATTCATGTTGACTCGATGGGGCCGCGAGAAATGCCAGCCGTTGGTGGTGAAAAATCCGGGCAGCGCAGGCGCGGACCCGCAGGTCGCGGTATGCCGCGAAAATATCGGGGCGCATAGCACGAAACAGCTAAAAACCCTATTATAATTGGCGAACCTGACGCAAGCGGTTCGCGCCCCGTCGCCACCATCACTAATCCAATCCAAGAAATTGAAAAGATTAAGGAACTTGGAACCGCCCTCCCCAATCGCCGCCCGTCCGTTCCACGGCTCGCGTCTGTTGCCGTTCGAAGTTTCGCTTTCCCGTCGCGCGGAGCGGATCGTCGCCCGTTGTATCTGGCCAAACCCCCTCGATCTGGCTCACCGGCTTCCGAGGGCCTGTCCCCAAGCTTCCGGCACCGCTGGTCCATACCGGCGCCCGTATCAGTGAGGAGAGAGCGTTTATGCATGACATTATCAATCAATTAGAACAAAAACGCGCCGCCGCCCGCCTGGGTGGAGGGCAACGCCGCATTGACGCGCAGCACAAACGCGGCAAGCTCAGCGCCCGCGAGCGCATCGAAGTCCTGCTCGACCCGGGCAGCTTCGAGGAATGGGACATGTTCGTCGAGCATCGCTGCACCGACTTCGGCATGGCCGACACCAGCACGCCGGGCGATGGCGTGGTCACCGGCTACGGCACCGTCAACGGCCGGCTGGTGTTCATATTCAGCCAGGATTTCACCGTGTTCGGCGGCTCGCTGTCCCAAGCCCACGCCGAGAAAATCTGCAAGATCATGGATCACGCCATCAAGGTCGGCGCGCCGGTGATCGGCCTGAACGACTCGGGCGGCGCCCGCATCCAGGAAGGCGTGGACTCGCTGGCCGGTTACGCCAACGTGTTCCAGCGCAACGTGATGGGATCGGGCGTGGTTCCGCAGATTTCCGTGATCATGGGTCCCTGCGCCGGTGGCGCGGTGTACTCGCCGGCGATGACCGACTTCATCTTCATGGTCAAGGATACCTCCTACATGTTCGTGACCGGCCCGGATGTGGTCAAGACGGTGACGCACGAGGAGGTCACCGCCGAGGAACTGGGCGGCGCCATCACCCACTCGACCAAGTCGGGCGTGTGCGACCGCGCCTTCGAGAACGATATCGAGGCGCTGTTGATGGTGCGACGCTTCATTAATTTCCTGCCCGCCAACAATCGGGAAAAACCGCCGTTCCGGCCCACCCCCGATCCGGCCGACCGGGAAGATTTCTCGCTGGACACCCTGATCCCCGACAATCCCAACAAGCCCTACGACATGAAGGAACTGATCCTGAAGGTCGTGGACGACGTGGATTTCTTCGAGGTGCAGCCCGAAAACGCCAAGAACATCATCACCGGCTTCGCCCGGATGGATGGCTGGCCGGTCGGCATCATCGCTAACCAGCCGATGGTGCTGGCGGGCTGTCTGGACATCAAGTCCTCGATCAAGGCCGCCCGCTTCGTGCGCTTCTGCGACGCCTTCAACGTCCCGGTCGTCACCTTCGTGGACGTGCCCGGCTTCATGCCCGGCACCGCCCAGGAATACGGCGGGATCATCAAGCACGGCGCCAAGCTGCTCTACGCCTACGCCGAATGCACCGTGCCCAAGGTCACCGTCATCACCCGCAAGGCCTACGGCGGCGCCTACGACGTGATGAGCTCCAAGCACCTGCGCGGCGACGTCAACTTCGCCTGGCCCTCCGCCGAAATCGCGGTGATGGGGCCGAAGGGCGCAGTGGAAATCATCTTCCGCCAGGACATCGGCGACGCCGCCAAGATCGCCGAGCGCACCGAGGAATACCGCAAGAAATTCGCCAACCCGTTCATCGCCGGCCATCGCGGGTTCATTGATGACGTGATCATGCCCCACGGCACCCGCAAGCGCATCTGCCGTTCCCTGGCGATGCTGCGGGACAAGGGGTGAAATCGCCTGCCGGGTGATCAAAACCGCCCGCAAAATGGGCATCAAGACCGTCGCCGTCTACTCCGAGGCGGACAAGGACGCGCTACACGTCGAAATGGCCGACGAGGCTGTACTCATCGGCCCGCCGCCCACCGCCCAGAGCTATCTGGTGATGGAGCGCATCGTGCAGGCCTGCAAGGACACTGGCGCTGAAGCGGTGCATCCCGGCTACGGCTTCCTGTCCGAGCGAGCGGCGTTTTGCGAGATGCTGGAAAAGGAAGGGATCGCGTTCATCGGCCCGAAGGTGAAAGCCATCGACACCATGGGCGACAAGATCACTTCCAAGAAACTGGCCAAGGAGGCCAAGGTCAACACCGTGCCCGGCTACACCGAGGTCATCAAGGACACCAAGGAAGCCGTGGAGATCGCTCAGGGCATCGGCTACCCGGTGATGATCAAGGCCTCCGCTGGCGGCGGCGGCAAGGGCATGCGCGTGGCCTGGAACGACGACGAATGCCGCGACGGCTTCGAACGCTCCACCAACGAAGCCCGCTCCTCCTTCGGCGACCGCCACCAGAAAGTGATCGAGGAAGCGCCCTCCCCCTTCCTGGATGAGGCGACCCGGAAAGCGATGGGCGAGCAGGCGGTGGCGTTGTCGCGGGCAGTGGACTACCAGTCCGCCGGCACGGTCGAGTTCATCGTCGATTCCAAGCGCAACTTCTACTTCCTGGAGATGAACACCCGCTTG
>JAGTSD010000194.1 GCA_018262135.1 Pseudomonadota bacterium
ATTGCATGAGTTCAGCCTTAAGCTGCTTAAACGTCTTCATCGCGTTCGACCTGGGCAATCCGGCGTAACGCCAGTTCAATTTCCCGGCGCGGCGTTTTCTGGGTTTTCTTCATGAACACCCGAACCACGCACAGACGGCGACCCACATGGGCAAAGTACAGGGCGCGGGCGCTGCCATCCCGACCGTGCAGGTGCATTTCCCACAATTTCCCTTCCAGAGGCTTGACGTAGGTTCCCGGACCCGCCCCGGCCCCATGCTTTCCAGCAATTCGATAATCCACGCGCCATGCGCCCGTACATCCATGGGTAGGGCGTTGAACTCCTGTTCCGCTTCCGGCGTGAAGATGACAATCCATGAAGTCATGCCCTAAGTATATCCAAAAAAGCATAGAAAATATTTGCTAGTGCTTCAACCAGGCGAAACTTCAAGATTTAAAATGAAAAATGGAAAAAAGTCGCTACACGAGCACCAGATTATCCCGATGGATCAGTTCCGGATCGTCCACATGCCCTAGCAACGCCTCGATCCGGTGAGTGGTCTTGCCGATCAGCGATAACGCATCCTCGGTATCGTAGTTGACCAGCCCACGGGCCACCTCGGTTCCGTTGGGATCCAGACACGCCACCAGATCACCCCGGTTGAACTTGCCCTCGACCGCAGTCACCCCAACCGGCAGCAGGCTTTTCCCCGCCACGCGCAGCGCCCGCACCGCCCCGGCGTCCAGATGCAGCCGACCCCGAACCTGCAATTGCACCGCCAGCCACTGCTTGCGCGCCGCCAGCGGACTCTGGCTGGGCCGCAGCAGGGTGCCCAGTTCCGCGCCCGCCGCCACCCGCCGCAGCACCTCCGGCTCGCGCCCCCAAGCCAACAGAGTAAACGCCCCGGAACGCGCCGCCCTGGTCGCCGCGTGCAGCTTGGTCATCATCCCGCCGCTGCCCAGACTGCCCGTGCCGCCCCCAGCCATCGCCTCCAGCGCCGCATCGCCGGCCCGCCCTTCGTGGATCAGCCGCGCATCGGGAAACTCACGCGGATTTTTATCGTACAACCCCTGCTGGTCGGTGAGAATGACGTACAGCTCGGCCTCGACCAGATTCGCCACCAGCGCCCCGAGGGTGTCGTTATCGCCGAAGCGGATTTCCTCGAACGCCACCGTGTCGTTTTCGTTGATCACCGGCACCACCCGCAACCGCAACAGAGAGCGCAGGGTATTGCGGATGTTGAGATAGCGCTGGCGGTCGGAGGCGTCTTCGTGGGTCAGCAGAATTTGTGCGGTCTGGATGCCGTGGCGCTCGAAGGCCGATTCCCAGGCCTGCACCAAGCCCATCTGTCCCACCGCCGCCGCCGCCTGCAAATCAGCCAGCACGGTGGGCCGCCGGGCCCAGCCCAGCCGCCGCATGCCCTCGGCCACCGCACCCGAGGTGACCAGCAACACTTCCCGCCCGGCCTGGTGCAGTTCCGCCATCTGCGCCACCCAGGCATCAATGGAAAAATTGTCCAGGCCCTGCCCGTCGTTGGTGATCATCGCGCTGCCGATCTTGATCACCCAGCGCTGGGCCGCACCCAGTTGTTCACGAGTTTTTTTGCTGAACATCATCCGCTCCAAAATCCGCCAGGGTTGCAGCCTCCGCCTCGACCTGCCGCCGTTCCTCCAGACGTTCGATCACTGCGTTGATTAAAACCTCGGTCCCTTCGCCGCTTAAGGCGGCGATTCCAAACACCGGCCCGGTCCAGCCCAGCGCCGCCGTGATCGCCGCCACTCGCGCCACTCGTTCCTCCGGCGGCAACAGATCCAGCTTGTTCAACACCAGCCAGCACTCGCGCGTGGCCAGTTCGGCGCTGTACTTCGCCAGTTCGCCGAGAATCACCTCGACATCGCGCACCGGGTCACCGCTGTCGCTGTAAGGGGAGACATCCACCAGATGCAGCAGCAGGCGGGTGCGGCTGAGATGGCGGAGAAACTGCATGCCCAGCCCCGCGCCGTCCGCCGCACCCTCGATCAGCCCCGGAATGTCGGCCATCACGAAGCTTTTCAGCGGCCCAACTCGCACCACCCCCAAGTTGGGATGCAGGGTGGTGAAGGGATAGTCGGCGACCTTGGGCCGGGCGGCAGACACCGCGCGAATCAGGGTGGATTTACCCGCGTTGGGCATACCCAGCAGGCCCACGTCGGCGATGACCTTCAATTCCAGCCGCAGATCGCGCGCCTCGCCGGGCGTACCCGGCTTGAACTGACGGGGGGCGCGGTTGGTGCTGCTCTTGTAGCGGGTGTTGCCAAGGCCGTGAAAACCACCACGCGCCACCAGCAGGCGCTGGCCCGGCTCGACCAGATCGCCGATCAGTTCGCCGGTATCGGCGTCGTGGGCCACCGTCCCGACCGGCACCACCACGGTCAGGTCGGCGCCGCTGCGTCCGGTGCAATTAGCGCCCCTGCCGTTCTGGCCGCGCTCGGCGCAAAACCGCCGGGTGAAGCGGTAATCGGCCAGGGTGTTCAGTTCGGGATCGGCCTGCAGGTAGATGCTGCCGCCGTCGCCGCCGTCGCCGCCGTCGGGGCCGCCGAAGGGAATGTATTTCTCGCGCCGGAAACTGACGCAACCGTTGCCGCCGTCGCCGGCCTCGACCCGGATGGTCACTTCATCGACGAATTTCATGGCGTCCTCCCCGAATCGCAGGCAAAACAAAAGCCCCAAGCGGGGCTTTCGACGCGCCCGAACCGCCGGCAGTTCATTGCACTGGCTGGACGCTCACATACTTGCGATTGAACGGGCCCTTGGTCTCGAACACCACGTGACCGTCCGCCTTGGCGAACAGGGTGTAGTCCACGCCGCAGCCGACGTTACGGCCCGGATGGAATTGGGTACCGCGCTGCCGGACGATGATGTTGCCGGCCCGCGCCAGTTGTCCGCCAAAGAGCTTGACGCCCAGGCGCTTGGATTGGGAATCGCGACCGTTGCGGCTGCTGCCGCCTGCTTTTTTGTGCGCCATGGCTCAAGCCTCCGGATTCGACGACGCCGCTGCGGCCCCTGCGCCGCTGATGCCGCCGATCTTCAGTTCCGTATAGGACTGGCGGTGACCCTGGGTCTTACGATAATGCTTGCGGCGGCGGAACTTGACGATCAGCACCTTCGGACCACGCCCCTGCGATTGGACGGTGGCCGTCACCCGGGCGCCTTCGACGTAGGGCGCGCCGACCTGGATCTGGTCGCCGTCGGCGATCATCAGCACCTGGTCGAATTCCATGGCGGCGCCTTCCTCGACGTCGAGCTTTTCGACCTTGAGAGTCTCGCCCTCGGCCACCCGGTATTGCTTGCCCCCGGTTTTGATGACAGCGTACATTGCAAAATCTCCAAACGGCTGATCCATCCCGACTAAAGGGGTGCAATTCTAGCGATGCGCCCGGCGGAGGTCAAACAAATTTCCAGTCGCCAGCGCCGCCTGGACGCTTGCCTTGACCCTGTCGCGGCCAATCCGTAGCATGGCGGGCGTCTTCCGTCAGGCTATTCTTCCCATGGACATCGAACTGATCCGCGCGCCCATCGCGGACGATCTGCGCGCCGTTGACGCCCTGATTCGCCAGCAGCTTCACTCCGACGTGGTGCTGATCAACCAGTTGGCTGGCCACATTATTGAAGGCGGCGGCAAACGGTTGCGGCCGGTCACCGTGCTGTTGGCGGCGCGCGCCTGTGGCTATGCGGGCCACGATCACATCCCCGCCGCCGCCATCATCGAATTCATCCACACCTCCACCCTGCTGCACGACGACGTGGTGGACGAATCGACCCTGCGACGGGGGCGGGAGACGGCGAACGCGATTTGGGGCAACCAGGCCAGCGTGCTGGTCGGCGATTTTCTCTATTCACGCTCGTTTCAGATGATGGTCCGCATCGGCAGCATGAAAGTAATGGAAATCCTGGCCGATACCACCAACACCATCGCCGAGGGCGAGGTCATGCAGTTGCTCAACTGCCACGACCCCGATACCACCGCAGAGCGCTATATGGCGGTGATTTACTGCAAGACCGCCAAGCTGTTCGAGGCCGCCGCGCAACTGGGCTCGGTGCTGGCGGGCCGGCCCCGGGAGGAAGAACTGGCGCTGGGGCGGTATGGCAAGCATCTGGGCACGGCGTTCCAGTTGATTGACGACGTGCTGGACTACCGCGCATCCAGCGCGGAGCTGGGCAAGAACATCGGCGACGACCTGGCTGAAGGCAAGCCGACCCTGCCGTTGATTCACGCCATGCGCCACGGCACAGCCGAAGAGGCGCGGATCATCCGTGAGGCCATCGAACAGGGCGGGCTGGATCAGTTCGACAGCGTGATTCGAGCTATTGAGTCCACCGGCGCGCTGGACTATACTGCGCAACTTGCCGCTGGCGAAGCTGAACGGGCGATTGCTGAACTGACGCTGTTGCCGGATTCGCCCGCCAGGGACGCGCTCGTCGGCCTGGCCCGCTTCGCGGT
>JAGTSD010000195.1 GCA_018262135.1 Pseudomonadota bacterium
GGGTGTGCCGCTCGGAATCCGTCGCCAGCACGGTGTCCAGCAGCGCCAGTTCGCCGGAAGCCAGATGGCCGTCGGGCGTGCCGGGAAAACTGGAATCCATCAATACGAACTGCCAGTGACCGGCGACGAAGTATCGTTTCCACCGCACTATTCCGCCGTGCAACTTTCGGCTCATGGCCGCAGGAAAATCGTGGTTGCCCGGCAGGCAATAGACAGGTAAGTCCAGCGATTCCAGCACCTGGAGCAAGCGGTCATAGGCGGCCGGTTCGTCGCCGACCAGATCGCCGGTGACGAGGATGAAATCGGGGGCGAGATCGCGCTCCCGGATGTGTGCCAGGACCGCGTTCAGGCTGTCGTCCACGTCCACGCCCCACAGTCGGCTGCCGGGTTGGGCCTTGAGATGGAGATCGCTGATCTGGACGACCCGAAGCGGAACGGCAGCGGTCGGCATGGCATGAAGTCCTCGGGAAAGTAGGGGTGGGAACAGCTTACAGCGTTTTGATGAACACTTTCGAGCGCCGTTGCCAGTTATACATCGCCTGTTTGCCCATGGGCAGGTCGGCGACCTCGGCGGGTTCAAAACTGCGTTCGCGGAACCAGTGTGCGGCACGGGTCGTCAATACGAACAACCGCGCCAACCCTTGGGCGCGGGCCTGGCGTTCGATGCCGCGCAGCAGCATCGTGGCCCGACCGCTGTTGCGGTAGTCCAGGTGTACCGCAACGCAGGCCAGCTCGCCCAGTCGTTCCTCAGGGAAGGGATACAGCGCGGCGCAGCCGATGATGGCGCCATCGCGCTCGAGCACGGAGAAACGGCCGATTTCCATTTCCAGTCGTTCCCGCGACCGTCGTACCAGGGTGCCGTCGTTCTCCAGCGGCTGGATCAGTTCCAGCAAACCACCGACATCGTCAATGGTAGCGGGTCGCAGCCCTTCGTAGATGTCGGCGGTGATCAGGGTTCCCGCGCCGTCGCGGGTGAACAGTTCCAGCAGCAGCGCCCCATCCAGCCGCCGGTCGAGCAGATGTACCCGCCGCACGCTGGCCTGGCAGGCCCGCAGCGCCAGCCGCAGATGGCGGGCGGTTTCCTCGTTCAGGGTGGGATGCTCGGCCAGCAGCCGTTCGGCGTCGCTGGGGCTGAGTTCGCGGATCGGATGGCCGGACGGATCGCGCAATTCCAGATTCTCGCTCAGGATCACCAGCTTGTCGGCGCGCAGAGCATGGGCGGCGCCGGCGGCCATCTCCTCGGCGCTCAGGTTGAAGATTTCCCCGGTCGGCGAGTAGCCCAGCGGCGACAGCAGCACGATGGCCTCCTGCTCCAGCCCCAGGCGGATGGCGCGGTCGTCAATCCGGCGCACCTCGCCGGTGAAACCGTAATCCACTCCGTCGCATACCCCCAGCGGCCGGGCGGTGACCAGGTTGCCCGATACCACCCGCGGGCGCGTGCCGTGCAGCGGTGAGTTGGCCAGGCCCATGGACAGCCGCGCCTCGATGCGAATCCGCACCCGACCGACAGCCTGTTTGATGTAGCATAAATCCTCGGCTTCGGTTACCCGCAGGCCGTTGACGTAGCGCCACTCGCGCCCGACCTCGCGCAATCGCTGTTCGATTTGGGGCCGCGCCCCGTGGGCCAGCACCAGCCGAATGCCCAGGCTGTGCAGCAGGGCGAGATCGTCCATCAGGCTGGAAAAGGTATCGGCCTCCACTGCCGCGCCGCCGAATTGCACCACGAACGTCCGGCCGCGATGGACGTTGATATAGGGACCGGCTTGCCGAAACCATTGTACGAAATGCTCGAAGTTCATGGCGGGGTTGATGGGTCGAATGTCCATGCCTGGAGGTGGGCGGAAAAAAATAGTGGGCGTTCGGGCGCGATAGTCTAATACCATTGGCGTCGGACCCGTAATCGCCGCTTACGAGTTCCCGCCCGAACCCCCGTGCGATGATCGAGCGAGCCTAACCGAAACCCCCGGATTTTCCGCAACCCAAGGTTCAGCCATGTACACCGTCTGCGTCCGTGACCATTTGATGATTGCCCACAGTTTCCGGGGCGAAACCTTCGGCCCCGCCCAGCGCCTGCACGGTGCGACCTACGTCGTTGATCTGGAGCTGCGCCGACCCGATCTGGACCCCGACGGGGTGGTGGTGGATATCGCCAAGGCCGGCGCTTGCCTGCGCGAAGTGCTGGGTGAATTGAACTACCGCAACCTCGACGAATTGCCGGAATTCGCCGGTCGCAACACCACCACGGAATTTCTGGCGCGGGAAATCTTCGACCGCGTCGCAGCGCGGATCGAGGAGGGACAAATGGGGCCCAACGCTGCCGGGCTGGATTCCATGCGCGTCACCCTGCACGAATCGCCCGTCGCCTGGGCATCCTACGAAGGTTCGGTCGCTTGAGCCGCGGCGTCCATTTTCTGATTCCGGGTGATCTGGAGACGCGCACCGGCGGTTATCTCTACGACCACCGGGTCATGGCCGGACTGACGGCGCTCGGCTGGCAGGTCGAACTCCACCGCCTCGACGCCAGTTTCCACCATATCCCGTAACCCGGATTCATTGTTGTTGGCCTTGGTAGTGGAAGAAAACGACATCAATTTGGAGAAAATGAGGAGAGAGCATGTCCCGATCAATTTGTGAATGGCAGCAGGAGACTGGCGGAAGCGCGGCAGGGAGAACATGGGTATGACAGTTTCGACGGCGGGAACTTCGGCCCAGACGTTTGATTCCGCGCGTTTCAAGCGGGTGTGCTGGTCGATTTACGCGATCCTGGTGGTGTCCTACATCTTGGTGTTTTTCCACCGGATCGCCCCGGCCGTGGTCTCCGCCGACCTGATGCGGGCCTTTGGGACCACGGGAGCCGCGTTAGGGTCGCTGGCTGCCGTGTATTACTACATCTATACCGCCATGCAGATCCCGGCGGGAGTGCTGGCGGATACCCTGGGCGCGCGGATCTCGGTGACGCTGGGCAATGTGGTGTCCGGAATCGGCTCCATCCTGTTCGGCATGGCGGCCACGCTCTGGGAGGCGTCGGTGGGGCGGGCGCTGGTGGGGCTCGGGGTGTCGGTGGTGTTCGTGGGGTTGATGAAAAGCAATACCCTCTGGTTCCGGGATCGGGATTATGGATTCATCAGCGGTCTGACCCTGTTGCTGGGCAATGTCGGCGCCATTATGGCGGCCGGTCCTCTGGCCGGGGTGCTGACGATCTGGTCGTGGCGCGCGGTGTTCGTGGCTTTTGGCGTCATGGCCCTGATCCTGGCGGTGTTGTCGTGGCTCGGGGTGCGCAATACCCCGGAGGAGGCGGGTTTCCCCTCGATCCGGGAAATGGAGGGGCAGACCCGGCACGCCGGGCGGGAGCAGCACTGGTGGCATGATTTGCTGGGAGTTTTAGCTACCCGCCGGGCCTGGCCGGGTTTCTGGATCAATCTGGGCATGCCGGGCAGCCTGTTGACATTTCTAGGCCTGTGGGCGATTCCCTTCCTGCGCGACCTGCATGGCCTGGAACGGTCGGCGGCTTCGCTGTACACCACGGTCGCGCTGGCCAGCTTTGCCTGTAGCACCCTGTTTTGCGGCTGGTTTTCCGACCGGCTGGGCCGCCGCAAGCCTCTGCTGGTCGTCGGAACCCTGTTGTACGGGCTGGCCTGGCTGGGCATCGTCTACGCGAACTGGGCGCCGGGCGTGGTAGGAATGGCCTGGTTTGTGCTGATGGGTTTCGGTTGCGGGTCTTTTGCCCTGACCTACGCCGGGGCGAAGGAAGTCGTCGTTCCCGCGCTGTCGGGTATGGCCATCGCTTTGGTGAATACCGGGGTCTTTCTGGGGGCGGCCATTCTCCAGCCGCTGTTCGGCTGGATCATGGACCTGAGCTGGAGCGGGACGCTGACGAACGGCGTGCGCGTGTACGGTTCCGCCGACTATCAGGCGGGTTTTTTCCTGATGTTGGGTTGCGTGGCGCTGGCTATTGTGGCTTCGACGTTCTTTCACGAAACCCGCTGCCACAATATTACCCTTGGGAATTGAGCAAATCCGCCTGACCGCAAGCAGCCAAAATCCAGGAGCATCAACCCCATGAGCGACCCCCGCTGGATGATTTACGGCGCCAACGGCTACAGCGGCGAACTGATTGCCCGCGAGGCCCGCCGGCGCGGTCTGAAACCGGTGCTGGCCGGCCGGTCGGCGGAACGGATCGCGCTGCTGGCGCAGGAACTGAATAGCGAACACCAGGCGTTCGCCCTCGCCGACGCCAGCGGGACGGTACAAGCCCTGGCCGGCATGGCGCTGGTATTGAATTGCGCCGGGCCGTTCTCGGCCACCGCCGCGCCGCTGGCGACCGCCTGTCTGAAGGCGGAAGCGCACTATCTGGACATCACCGGCGAGATCGAGGTGTTCGAGGCGCTACATGCTCGCGACGCCGAGGCCAGAGTGGCCAGCGTCGTCCTCTGTCCCGGCGTG
>JAGTSD010000196.1 GCA_018262135.1 Pseudomonadota bacterium
CCTGACCGCCAAGGACGGCGCCGAGGGGGTTGAGATGGCCAAGGCGGAACTGCCGGACCTCGTCCTGATGGACGTAGTCATGCCCAATATCAATGGTTTTCAAGCCACCCGGCAGATTACCAGGAATCCTTTCACCAGCCATATCCCAGTGATCATCGTCACCACCAAGGATCAGGAAACCGACCGAATCTGGGGTACGCGGCAAGGTGCGAAGGGCTATCTCACCAAGCCGGTGGATGAGGCTACGCTTGTGGAAACCATCAATAAATTCCTGCCGAAGTAGGTTGCTGCCAGCCACCCCCGCCAAAGTCACCCCCGATTGTGACCCGCGAAACCGGGACAGCCTGAAACCGGGGCGATCCTGCGCCGATCCCGGCACCCGTTTATCGGGGCGGTTCCCCGTCATTCAACGGCTCATCGGGATATCGCCGCCGAAATTCCGCCTGAAGGGCCGCGGCTTCGGCCTTTCGGCCCTGGCGGTACAACTCGGCGATTTCCGCCCGCCACTCCGCCGGTGAACGATCATCCAACCGTTCCCGGACCGGCGCCGCTTCCTCGTCCGCCGCCCCCTTCAACATCGGCGCGGCTTGAGGCGACTCTGATCGCAAGGATTCCACCGGCATCGTCCTGGACCGCATCAGTGGTCGTTCTTCCGGCTTTGCCGGTGGCAACGCCGCTGGATCTGGCGCGGCTGGCGGCGCAGCCGCGGTGCCAGCGCTTTTGGCCTGCGCGGCGTCCAGTTCGGCGGCGGGACTGGCCAGGGATCGCGAAGCTTTCTCCTCTACCGGCGCCGGCATTCCGCTCAGATCGCTGGCGGGCGGCAACCAGCGCAACAATCCCACCGCCAGCACCACCGTCGCCGCCAGGGCCACAGGCGCCGCCCAGAATGGGAAGCCATGCCGGCGGTACCACGGGAATGTTCGCTTCAGACGCGGCTTTTCCACCGCCGCTCGCGCTGCTGCCAGAATGCGCTGATCCAGCCAAACCGGCGGTTCGACATCGCGAGTCGCGCCGTAGAGTTCGGACAAGCGCTCGTCGTGCAATTCATCCGGTTTCTCGGATTCACCGGGGCGAAAATCGTTCATCGTGCGCCTCCCAAACCGCGCCGCAAACGGGCCAGCGCGTAGCGCAAACGGCTCTTGACGGTTTCCCGGCCGGTTCCGGTAGCCTGGGCGATGGCTTCCAGCGACAGCCCGCCCTCCTCCTTGAGCAGGAATGCCTCGCGCTGGGCTTCGGGCAATTCCGCCAGCAACCTTAGCAAGCGCTCGGTCTGACGGCGGCGGTCCTCCTGATTCTCCGGCTGTGCTTCCACCGGGATCGGGACTTCGGCCCACTCGGGGCAGTCCTCGGCGTAAGAAGCCGGCACCCGGCGCGCGCTGGCGCGGTAGTGGTCAATCAGCCGGTTGTGCGCCAGCCGGTACAGCCAGGTAGTGAACTTGGCCCGCACGGTATAGCCGCTCCGGGCGGCGATCAGCTTCAGCCACACATCCTGGAACAGTTCCTCGGCCACCGCCGGCTGGTCGCACTGGCGCAACAGATAACGGTATAGCGGCCCCTTGTGCCGGGCGTACAGCCGGGCGAAGGCGTCGGCATCGCCCGCGCCGTAGCGCAGCATCAGGGTTTCGTCGGCATCGTCGTCGGTCGGCATGAAACCTAAGGTATCAGGTTTCAGGGCAACGAGAGCAAGCGCCCATAACAGTAACGAGAGCAATCAACTCATGGCTGGTCCTTTACAAGGTTTGAGGTTTCATGGTCATCAACGTCGCTGGAGTGGAAATGGGGTTAAGGGTCGTTGTCACCGCCCCCGATGGCGGCTTGCCGTTCGCGCCGGTCTGTCTCATCATCCCTTGCATCCCGGAATCTTTGCTCAGGACCCCAAATCATGGCCACGACGGAAACGCCCCATATTCCCGGTTACCGGATTGAGAGGATCATTGGTAAAGGCGCCATGTCCACCGTTTATCAAGCGGTTCAGGAATCGCTGGACCGGCGGGTGGCGCTCAAGGTGTTGGCCCCTGGCATGGCCGCCGATCCCACGCTCGGCAAGCGCTTCGTTAAGGAGGGCAAGATCATTGCCAAGCTCGGGCATCCGCACATCGTCACCATTTACGACACCGGCATGCACCAGGACTGCTCCTACATCGCCATGGAGTACCTCGAAGGCGGTACGCTGAAGGAACGGATCAAGGCGGGGTTGAGTCCGGAACAGGCGGTAAAAGTTCTGGTTCAGATCGCCCAGGCGCTCGGCTACGCCCATCGCCAGAACTGCATCCACCGCGACATCAAGCCGGCCAACATTCTGTTTCGCGACCAGGAGACGGCGGTCCTGTCGGATTTTGGCATCGCCAAGAATCTGGAGGACAAGACCCAGTTGACCGCCGCCGGCTGGCGCATCGGCACGCCCAACTACATGAGCCCGGAGCAGGCCCTGGGCAAGCCCCTGGATGCACGCTGCGATCTGTACAGCCTGGGGGTGGTGTTTTACGAGATGCTGACCGGCAGCCGGCCGTTCAAGGGCGCAGATGCGTTCGAGACGGCGATCCTGCACGTCAAGGGGCCGATTCCAACCCTCCCGGAACCGGTGCGCCGGTTTCAGCCAGTGATCGACCGGGTGCTGGCCAAAACCCCGGAAGCGAGGTTCGCCAGCGCCGAGGAACTGGCCCGAGCCGTTCAGCAAGCGGCGACGGCACCCGCTGCTGGTAACACAGTGGTAAGGTCCAGGTGGCGATGGTCGCCCTGGTTGAGGGCGGCCCTGCTAGCCGCCGTGCTACTTGGACTGGGGGTACTGCTGGCCTGGCGGTTCTGGCCGGTTACCACCCATGCGCCGCAGCCCCCGACCCCGGTTCAACCCCGCTAGCGCCGCCGCTCAATAGGTCATGCAGGCGGCGTTCAGGATGCCGATGGCCAGCGACAGGATCCCCACAAACACGCCACTGGCGATGTGGCCAGCAGGAATGTTACGGGCCAGATTGGGCAATAGCAGACGGCTGACCCCATAGGCCAGCAGTTGAATGAGCAGGGCGACCAGGCCCCAGACCGCCATATCCAGCAAACTGACGCTGTGCGCGATGGCACTGGCCAGCGGCAGCACGAAGCCGAGGATGGCGCCGCCCAGGCCGGCTGCCGCTGCCGCGTTGCCTGCCCGGATCAGGGCAATCTCCTGGTAGGGGGTGATAAAGATGTATGCTGCCACGAAGAGCACCAACAAGCCGATGGCGGTGGCGAAATAGAACAGGAACGACGGCAAGCCAGCCAGGGATTGGATCAACATGATGATTTTTTCCTTGGGAATTGAGCAGGTGGCTGGAACTAAGGATAGCCGAATCACCCGGTGCAAGCAGTTGTGGACTCACCCCTGCCTCACCCTACTCCACTGTTCCTCCAACCGCTTGACCGACACCGGCAAGAGGGTCTTCAGCTCCTGGGCGAACTGCGATACCCGCAGTTCCTCCAGCAGCCAGCGGAAGCGGATCGCTTCCGGGTCGTGGCGTTCGCGCCGGGCATCCTCTGCCAGTCGCCGCTGGCAACCTTCCCACAGCCGGATGATGTCGCCGCGCCGCTGGCGGTCCCAATCCGGCGCCTGCCGCAATTTTTGCAGCCGCAGGTTGATAGCGCGCAGATAGCGCGGCAAATGCGGCAACCATTCCGGGGGGGTCTGGCTGAGAAAGCCGGGATAAACCAGCCGCGCCAATTGGTCGCGAATGTCGGCCAGCGGTTCGGCCCAGACCGGCGATTCATCGGGCAACGCCCGGCGAACTTCGTGATACGCCGCCAGAATCGCAGCCGCCGTTTCGCAAATCTCTCTGCTCGCGGCAGGCAGCCGGGTCCTGCCGCGTTCCAGCAGCGCCTCGAACGCCGCCCGGTCGCGCGGCAGCGGCTCATCGGTCAGAAATGCCCGGTCCAAGATGGCGTTCAGCAGATCCTCGCGCAGTTGCTCCTGCATCCCCAGACCGAGGTAATGCAGGGTCATCTGCTGGAACTGGGGTAAATCTCGCGCCAGTTGCTTGAACGCCGCTCCCAGCCGCCAACCGATCAGCCGCCGCAAGCCGGCGCGCGTTACCACCTCCGCCCCCGCGGGCGAATCCAGCACCCGCAGCGCCAGCGAACCATCATGTTCGGCGACCAGCGCCGGATAGCCGCGCAACTGAATGCCGTTGCGGATGAAACACACTTCCGCTGGCAACTCGCCGAAATCCCAATCGCGCACCCGCTCCCGCTCGAATTCCGGGGTCGGCAGCGCGGCAAAACTGGTGCGCGCCTCGCCGCGCAATTGCTGTTGAATCGCTGCCCAGTCGCGCCCGACCACCAGCACCTGGCCATCGGCATCCACCACCTGGAACCGCATCCGCAAATGCGGCGGCACGGCGTCGAAATTCCAGGCGTCATCGGGAATCCGGACCCCGGTCATGCGCTGCAAATGCTCGGTCATAGCTTCAACCAG
>JAGTSD010000197.1 GCA_018262135.1 Pseudomonadota bacterium
TAGAGATTGGTGCGTTCCATGCCGACCCGCTCGGCCAGCCGCGCCACGTTGCCCTCGCACTCGCGGAACTGCTGCATCAGATACGTCCGCTCGAATTGCTCCCGAGCCTCGCGCAGCGTCAGGTTGAGGGGAACGCTGCCGGCATCCTGGGGTTTGGTGGCGGTGGCGCCGCGCACGGCGGCATCCACTTCCTCCAGCGCGACCTCTTCCTCGCCACCCAGGATCAGCAGGCGTTGCACCAGATTCTTAAGTTCGCGAATGTTGCCGGGCCAGGCATAGTTGCGCAGCCGGTTCTGGGCGGCCAGGGTAAAGTGGCGATAGGTCAGATTTTCCTGGTCGACGAAATAGCCGACATAGTAATTGAGCAGTTCCGGGACGTCCTCGATGTGGTCGCGCAGCGGCGGCAGCCGGATCGGCACGACGTTCAACTGATAAAAGAGGTCCTCGCGGAACCGGCCGGCCGCGACTTCCTGCTCCAGATCGCGGTGGGTAGCGGCCACCACCCGCACATTCACCCGCACCGCTTCCTTGCCGCCGATGCGCAGAAAGGAGCCGTTCTCCAGCGCGCTGGCCAGCTTGGCCTGGGCTTCGGTATCCATGTCGGCCAACTCGTCGAGGAACAGGGTGCCGCCGCTGGCCTGCTCCAGCCGGCCGTAGTGAATCCGGTCGCCCTGCTCGGAGCCGAACAGCTCCAGGGTGGCGTTCTCGCGGGCGATGGAGCCGACCCCCACGATCACGAACGGGCCGGCGCGGCGCGGACTGTGGATATGCAGGAAGCGGGCGTAGACTTCCTTGCCGGTGCCAGGTTCGCCGAAGATCAGCACCGGCGCGTCGTGCTGGGCGATTTTGAGTACCTGGGTCCGCAAGCGCTGGACCACTTCGCTGCGCCCGACCGGTTCAGCGACAACTCGCTGCTGGCGGCGCAGGTTCTGGTTTTCCCGCGCCAGCCGGTCCGCTTCCAGCGCCCGTTCCACGGTCAGCAACAGCTTGGCCATGGACAGCGGTTTCTCGATGAAATCGTAGGCGCCCAGCCGGGTCGCCTCGACGGCGGTTTCGACCGTGCCGTGGCCGGACATCATGATCACCGGACAGGGCAGATGATCGCCCTCGCTCCATTCCTTGAGCAGGCTGATGCCGTCGGTGTCGGGCATCCAGATGTCGAGCAGGATTAAATCGGGCCGCTGGGCGCGCCGGGCCTCGCGGGCGGCGGCGGCGTTTTCCGCGATGGAGACGGTGTAGCCTTCATCCTCCAGAATCTCCTTCACCAGGTCGCGGATATCCGGTTCGTCGTCGACGACCAGAATATAAGGCGCGTTCATCCGGCCTCCTTCTCGGTGGACAATGGCACGGTGGGAATAGCAGCGGGCGATCCAACGCTGCCATGCAATAGCGGCAGCCGGACTACGATTCGCGCCCCGCCGTCGGGCGGCGATTCCAGCTGGATCCAGCCGCCGTGCTCTTCAACGATTTTTTTGACGATCGCTAATCCTAGTCCGGTTCCCTTGGGTTTGGTAGTCACATACGGCTCGAAGGCATTGGTCAGAATGCTGTTGGGAAACCCCGGCCCATCGTCGTGCACGCTCAGTTCGGCGCAATCGGCCCCGGTGGCATGGGCCCGGTTGGTGCCGATCCACAGGGTCGAGCCGTGACCGTCGCGGATGGCCTCAATGGCATTTTTCACCAGATTATGCAACAACTGGCGCAGGCGGACCTTGTCGGCATGGACCGGCAGCGGTTCCCGGCCCAGTTCCAGCTTGATCTCCACCCCAGCGGGATAGTCGCGGTACAGATAAAGCACCTCGGCGATAAACTCGTTCAGTTCCAGCGGTGCCAGTTGCAGGCGCGGCGGGCGGGCGTACTCGTTGAAAGCGTCCACCATCTCCTTCATCGCCTGCACCTGCTGAATGATGGTGTGGGTGCCGCGCTCCAGCACCCGGCCCTGTTCCTCGTCCATCTGCTTGAGGTATTTGTGACGAATGCGCTCAGTGGCTAGCTGGATCGGGGTCAGGGGATTCTTGATCTCGTGGGCCAGGCGGCGGGCGACCTCGGCCCAGGCAGCGTTACGCTCGGCCTGAACCAGATGGGTCATGTCGTCGAAGACGAGAACGTGACCGCCCCGCAAGCCGACCGTGTTCGGCAGCGAACTGCCGCGACAGACCAGGATCCGCCGTCCGGCGGGTCCGAACCAGGCGATCTCCTGGCGCCAGTCGCCGGCGGCGTTCAATTGTGGGCCGATGGCCTCGATTAAATCCTGCAATACCGGTTCGGCGGCGATGATGCGCTGGTGGTTCACGCCGACGAATGCGGTTAAATCCACCCCGAGAATCTGGCTGGCGGCCGCGTTGCAGGTTTGCAATCGCCCGGCCTCATCAAGGGTCAGGACTCCCGATGACAGCCGCGCCAGCACGGTTTCCAGGTAGGCGCGCTGGCCCTCGACCAGTTCCTGGCTGCGTTGCGCGGCATCACGTGCCTGGGCCAGGTTGCGGGTCATCTGGTTGAAGGAGCGCACCAGGAAACCCAGTTCGTCGCCACCGGCGCCGGGCAGTTGCTTGTCGAACTGGCCCGCCGCGACCGCTTCAGTGCCGCCGGCCAGTTCCCGCAGCGGCCGCACCAGTTGGCGCGCGGTATGAAACGCCGCCCAGAACGCCGCCAGCACCGCCAGCAGCAGGGCCAGCGACAAGGTCAGGGTAAAGCTGGCCTTGAGCGGCGCCCGCAGGAAAATCAGCTCTTTATAGCTGTCAAAGGCCGCCTGCACCGCGTCCGCGAGCAGACTGAACCGATCTGTTACCGGAAACAGCGCTTGCAGCAACCGCTCCTCACCACCCGTCGCGGCCACCCGCACCACCGCCCGGATATGAAAGCCGGCCTCGCGGATCGGCTCCAAACCGACGTAATCGCGACCCTGACGAACTTGCAGTAATACGGTGTCCGGCGGGGGGTCCGGCACGATCTGCGTCGGGTCGGTGGTGGCGGTGGCAATGATGCGGCTCCCGCGACCGAACAGCGTGAGTTCGGACACCTGGCCGAGGTCGAGCCATTCATCCAGCCGCCGGGCTGCCTGTTCGTCATCGCTGTCGGCCACAGCCTCGGCAACCCGTCCAGTCTG
This sequence comes from Pseudomonadota bacterium, assembly GCA_018262135.1. GTDB lineage: Bacteria > Pseudomonadota > Gammaproteobacteria > Competibacterales > Competibacteraceae > Contendibacter. The sequence goes on from JAGTSD010000197.1 coordinate 3,107, forward strand.
CTTGAGAACCTCGCGCATCCGCAAATCCAGCGCAGTGCGGCTGAGTTCCAGCGCGTCCCCAAGTCCCTGGTCCACCTGGACGTTGAACCAGGTATCGATCCCCCGTTGCAGGAAATGCAGGGAAAAGCCGTAAACCAGCGCCACCGGGGTGATGGCCAGCACCGCGAAAATCCCGGCCAGCCGCAAGGTCAACCGCGCACCAGGCACGTTCCGGCGGTACAGCCGGATCAGGCCAATCAGGTTATACAGGATCAGGATCGCCAGCGCGCCCAGACCGATGGCGCTGAGCAGCAGCAGCCAGGAGTACATCTGGCCGAATTTGGCCGGGTTGGTGGTAGCGCGGCCCATGAGCACCAGGACGGCCAGCAGCAGGCCCAGCAGCGCCAGCGTCGGCAGCCGGCCCTGGCCATGGGCCAGGCGGCGAATCAGAGCGGCCACGCGCGCCATTCGCTGGCCAGCCGCCAGTCGTCCGACAGATAGGCCAGGAGGCGCAACGGCGCCGGCAGAGCTTCGATGTCGAGTCGAACTCGCAGGGCGCCCTCGTAGCGCTCCTTTTCGGCCAACAGACTGCGGTCGAGCAGGGGAAAGTCCTGAATTCGTCCCATGAATCCCAGCGCGGCGGTCCGGGTGGGAAACGCGCGGCGCTCGCCGCTGTTGAGATTGCCGACCAGGTATTGCTGGCTCAGCGCATGATATTCCAGTTGAAAGCGCTGAGTCAGGGCATGAACGGTCTCATCCCACACCCAGGATCGCCGCCGCCGAACCTCCATTTCGATGTCGATGGTGAGTGGCACCCCGTTTTGCAGAGCCTCCAGCGCCGCCTTGCTAAACCGGTATTCGATTTGGGCATTGAGCCGATAAACCCCTCCCTCCAACCGGGTGGCGGCGTTGATGACCTCGAAACCGGCTGCATGGCTGCCGATGGACCACAGCAAGCCGAGCAGCAGCGCCAGCAGGCGCGCGCTTCGGGCAGTCAGCACGCTGGTGGACATGGCGTTCCTCCCGCAGTCGCCGGCTTGACCAGCGCGGCGTAATAAAACCCATCCATGCCGGCCTCGCCGGGAAGAATCTGGCGACCATGCGCCACAGCGCAACCCCAGTCCGCCAGGATCGGCTGCTCCCGGGCTTCTGGCCGGGCAGCGAGAAAGGCGGCCACGACCTGCTCGTTCTCCTGTCGCAACACCGAGCAGGTGGCATACAGCAGCCGACCACCGGGCCGCAGCAACGACCACAGTGCGGCCAGCATGGCCTGCTGCCGGTCGGCCAGCGCAGCGATGTCGGTCTCGCGCCGCAACAGCTTGATGTCGGGATGGCGGCGGATCACGCCGGTGGCC
>JAGTSD010000198.1 GCA_018262135.1 Pseudomonadota bacterium
ACCCGCGACCGCACGTTCCAGGCGATTCAGGCGATTCAGACCCACAGCGGCGTGGACGCCGCCCCACATCTGACCTGTGTAGCCTCGACTCGGACAGGCATCCGGGAAATTCTGGACTATTACCGCACCCAGGGCATCCATCGCCTCGTCGCCCTGCGCGGCGATTTGCCGTCCGGGATGCGGGAGTTTGGCGAATTTCGCTACGCCAACGAACTGGTGGAATTCATCCGCGCCGAAACCGGCGACCACTTCCACATCGAAGTCGCCGCCTACCCAGAATTTCATCCCCAGGCGCCGAACATCGAACATGATCTGCTGAACTTCAAACGCAAGGTCGAGGCCGGCGCCAACGGCGCCATCACCCAGTATTTCTACAACCCGGACGCCTACTTCCGCTTCGTGGACGACTGCGAGAAGCTGGGCATTGACCTGCCCATCGTGCCCGGCATCATGCCGATCACCAACTGCACCCAACTGGCGCGGTTCTCGGACAATTGCGGCGCGGAAATTCCGCGCTGGATTCGCAAGCGACTGGAAGGCTTCGGCGACGACCGCGACGCGATCCGCGCCTATGGCCTGGAGGTGGTCACCGATCTCTGCCGACGCCTGCTCGATGGCGGCGCGCCGGGCCTGCATTTCTACACCATGAACCAGGCTGGTCCGACGCTGGCGATCTGCGAACGGCTGGGTCTGACCGCCAAATAGCTGCATCGCTCGCACCAATAAAAACGCCCTCCCCCTAGGCAGGGAAAGGGCGTTTTATCAAAGTCTACCGACAATTATTGCGCGGCTACCAGCGCCTTGGCGTCCGGCCCATACGGCAGTACATAGTCATATGCCGCCAGCACCAGATTGTCGGTAGCGCGGATCAGGCGGGCGGTGACGTAAACCGATTGCCGCGCGACCGCATAGGTTCCGGTGATCACCGCCGCCGCGTTGTGCGACTGGCTGATTTCCCGCACCGAACGCGACAACATCAATTCACCGGTACCCTCGGCGACAAAGATGTTGCTGCGCATCTTGATTTCGATCACGGTGAAGCCCTTCTGGGTAAACCGGGAGCCAACCTGCTCGCCGATGACCCGGCCCAGGCCAGACGAGGTTTCCAGATTGTTGATGTCGACAAAAGTGGTAGCCAGCAACGGCTCGCGCCGCTCCTTCAGCCAGGGCGCCCGCTCCAGCAGGGCGTCGGCGGCGGCGTAGCTGGCGTCAACCAGATTGGTATCCCGAACGACCGGCCGGACCGGCGCATCGTCTTCCCCCCAGGACGCGCACCCCACAATGCCCAAGTTGAACGCCACTAACAGCGCCACGACCCCGCGCAAGCTTATTACGTTCCAATTCATGGTCTTTATCACCTCTATGATCCGGGTCAAGCCGCGACAGGTCACGGGCACGGTTGGCCCGAAGAGCATCCGACCACTTCCACCATGCGGGTGGTGACCGGTGCCGGTACCGGCACCTTGGCGATGTATTGATCTACATTATTATCGCTGACGTAGTAGATATCCCGCACGCGGGACACGAAGCGATCCCCGTTCATCACCGAAGTCGTCACGATGATTTCGCTGTTCGGAGTATCCGTGACGAAACCGCTCGCCACATCCAGCGCGACCGCCCCCAGCACGGTCGCCGCCGCTGACGAGTGAGTATCCGATACGTCGCGCAACACCAGCACGGTGCCAGTCAGCGCCGTGAACAGGCCCGGTGTCGGTCGAATAAAACCACGATCCTGATGGGTCACTACCTGAATGTCGTAACTGACCGGCAGGCCAAACGACGGATTCTCGGTCATGACGAATCCCTGCTCCAGCAGATGCGTGATCAGCAGATTGTGAAAGGCTATGCCAAATTGGCTGTTGTAGCGCGGCTGCTGAACGTTCAAGGCAACCGGACGGCCCTGCGGTTCGCCGGAGCCAATCAGATTATCGCGCAGCCGTTTGGCTACGTCGGCGGTGAGGACATCCCAATGGTGGGCGGCCTGCATCTTCTTCTGAAAGTTTACGGGATAAGTGGTCGCGACGGGCACCTGGGACATACACGCCCCCAGCCCAAGGCAAAGTATTGCAAGAGGGGCATACGAAATCTTCATGGGTTCTCCCTCGGTTTTTGTGGCCGGTTATCGATGTTACCCCGCAAGTTTAGCTGCTTATACCACTGGCGCCACTCCTTGACAACAAGGTTTCCACCAGCCCGCTGACGTGATTTCGGGGGCTCCTCCCGACACTCCATGATTACGAGTGGAAACAAAGCGTTAATCTCAGGCTTCAATACATTATATTGTGGTCATATTTTTTTTATCCACATCATATGGAAATTTGGTCTGGAAATTTTCCTGATATCCTCTAGAATCCGATGGTCGTCACCAACGCCATTACCCGCCCTCGCGAGATCACCGGATTATGAAAACCGCGCACCTGCAAGCCGTCGACCGCTCGACCGCCGCTGCCGACGTTCCCATGCAACCCGCTTCCTGGGACATCTGGGACAAGAAATATCGGCTGAAGGCCAAGGACGGGCAGGCGATAGACGAGACCATTGACGGCACCCGCCAGCGGGTGGCGCAGGCGCTGGCCGAGGTTGAGGCTACGCCGGAACTGCGCGAGCACTGGCACGAGAAATTCCTGTGGGCGCTGCGCCACGGCGCCATCCCGGCGGGGCGCATCATTTCCAACGCCGGCGCCTGGGAGCACAAGCCAGCTACGTCCACCATCAACTGCACGGTGTCCGGCACGATTCTGGACTCCATGGACGACATCCTGCGCAAGGTGCATGAGGCGGGGCTGACGCTGAAAGCGGGCTGCGTTTCTCCGACCACGACGGTGGTTACCGAACGCGGTTTGGTGACCGCCGAGCACGCCGTGCGCGAACGCCACCAGCAGATGCTTTGCTACGACGTGGAAAATCGCTGTTTCGAGATGCGTCCTATCGAACGCCACCTCATCACGCGCGTTCCCCGAAGCGAAAATATTGAATTGATCTCGCGGGGCGTGCGGTTGCAAACCTCTATCAAGCATCCCGTTCTGGTCTACCGGAACGGCGACTTGCTCTACATGCGCGCTGATGAAGTCAAGTCTGGCGATGCCCTGGTGCATTACACGTTCGTCTGGCAAGCGCAAACCACCCGTTGGCTGGAGGCTTGGTTTGCTGGTGCTCACCTCGGCGATGGTAGTGCTTATGAAAAACGATTCACCTATCAACCCAGCCGTCGCCACTGGGTGCAACAAGCCCAGGCCATGGGGCGTCGCTTCATTTTCAAGATTCGAGCGGCCGAGCGTGAAGTTGTCGAACGCTACGCTGAATTCTTCCAGGGTTTTTGCAATAGCAGGGCAAAAGTCGTAACAACCGCGACGCCTAACGGCACGCCCGTTTGGGATTACACTGTCGCCAGCTTCCAGGCCAGTCGAGCAACCGCCCTGATTGACGGGCAAGTCGGCAAGAAAACCGCTACCCTGCGGGTACCGCGCTGGATTGCCAGCGAACCCGATCAATATTTTCTGCCATTTCTAGCAGGACTGATCGATACGGATGGAACGGTTAACACGGAGAGAGGGAGCGTCTCCATCAGCAGCGCCAACGCTGAATTTATCGGCGAATTAAAGCGCCTGTTGAGTCTATTCGGTATTAACGCAGGTATTTCGCGGCATCAGCCAATAACTCATCACTATAATGGCCACATCGTGCATGATTACGGTCATAGCAGTCTTAAAATTTCTGATTCAGATTTTCTTAAGGCAGTTGCCAGCTATATGGCGGATTCTGCTAAGCGCCGACGTATCGTCGAATATGCGAGTACTGCTGGCCAGTACGATAGCTATGTAATGCCCTTTCCCCTTCGTGAAGCCTTGGAACAGCAATTCAAAAAAGTCAGTCACCTGGAACGCCAAACCCTGGGTTTTTATCATGGTTATCACTGCCGGGAAGTGGTAAGCCGGGTCTGGCTGGATCGTTGGCAAATCCGTTTCCCTCATTTGGAACCGCTGATCGCTTTCGCCCGGACTTTGCACCCACTGGAAGCCGTGAATCGTAGTCTGGACATCGGTGAGGTTTTTTACGATTTTACGGTTGAAAAACACCATAACTATGTCGCGGGTCATGGTGGCTTGATGGTTATTCATAACTGCGGAATCGGTTATGAATTTTCCACCCTCCGCCCGCGCGGCGCCTACGTCTCCGGCGCGGGGGCCTATACCTCCGGGCCGCTGTCGTTCATGGACATCTACGACAAGATGTGCTTTACCGTGTCGTCAGCGGGTGGGCGGCGCGGGGCGCAGATGGGCACCTTCGACATCGGTCATCCCGACGTTCTGGAATTCATCCGCGCCAAGCGCGAATCCGGCCGGTTGCGGCAATTCAATCTATCGCTGCTGATCACCCGCGAATTCATGGAGGCCGTCAAGCAGGATGCCGACTGGTGGCTGGCTTT
>JAGTSD010000199.1 GCA_018262135.1 Pseudomonadota bacterium
CGCTGGCGGCGGCGGACCGCAGTTGGGCCTGCTCGATGGCGGTGTCGAGTTCTACCAGCACGTCGCCCGCCCTGACGGTGGCGCCCGACTCGAACGCGATGGTCTTGACGGTGCCCGAGGTTTCGGCGCTGACCGTGACGCCCTGGACGGCGGTGACGGAACCGATGGCGGTCAGGGTCGGCTGCCAGCGATCCGCTTTCACTTCGGCGGTGGTGACGGTTTCCGGCGGCGGGACAAACTTGGCGCCCTGCGCCGCCATCGTCTGGAATTGCAGCAGCTTGAGTCCGGCCAGTGCACCTGCCAGGAGCAGCAGCCCGACAATCGTGAGAATGATTTTTTTGGTCATGTCTCTACTGTACGCGAAAACCGGGCTCGGGTTCCCGGTACAACGGCCGATCGGCGCAAGCATTCACCTTCTCCCCGGCCGGGAAAGGGGTTGAATCGGTTAACACGAGCGATATGGCACGTATTATGCTCAATCAACTATAACTCACTCGATGGCCACCGGGTGATCTCTTGCCCAGACGAGGAAAGGATTTTCCGAGGAGGATGTGATGAACGCCACGATCCGAATCCGCCGTGCCCAGTTGTGCGCCGCCATGACTTCGCAGTGCGCGCAGTTCATAGCCGCCCTGCAAGAGGGCCACCGTTTGGTTTACGCCAGCGCCGGCTCCACCCAGCGCGCTGCCCTGGCTGGAATTGCCGACTATCAGACCACTCACGTCCTGCCCGCCCGGCCTGCGGGGAACGACTCCCACGACGCTCTGGACCCACAGTATCGCCGCGCTGGGCAATTCCATCATTCCTCAACAAGAAATTCAGGCTTGGTGACATGAAAACCCACGGCTTCAATGTCGCTGAGCGCCTTATTGGCATCAAGACCGACAGTGGGCCTGTCAGCCGACAGTTCGAGCTCCTTGATCCAGGAATGGGATTTAGGCGATATCCCAAAAAGATCATACCGGTAGGTCGGGCTTTAGCCTGACTTTTTAAGCAAATAATCTCAAAGAGTTAGGCCAAAGCCCAACCCACATTCTGGTATAGTCTTGATCAGAAATCACCTTATTTACATCGTCTTGTGGCAAACGATAAAGAGTACAGCGCGATGGCCAAGGCATCCCATTACGAAAGCCGCGTGGTAGCCATCGCGCCCGAGCGGATGTTCGATCTCGTTGCCGATGTGGAGCGCTACCCCGAGTTTTTGCCGTTGATGCGCGAAGCGCGGATCGTTCACCGCGCTGCCGACGCTTACGAAACCGAGCAAGTCCTGGCGCTGGGACTGCTTGCCTATCGGTTTCACAGCCGTACCGTACTGAACCGACCACATTCCATCAACGTGACATCCGCGGATCGGGGTTTTCGCCACTTCGAGATCTGCTGGTCGTTCACGCCCGTGCCCGCAGGGGGATGCCACATCGCTTTTACCCTCGACTGCGAGTTCCGCTCGCCCTGGCTCAAACCCTTGGGCGACGTCTGGGCGGCACAGATGGCGTTAACAACGGTCAATGCCTTCGTCATGCGGGCGCACGTGCTAAATTGCGCCAGTGCTTCCTAAAAGCGCTTTACCGGCGCTGGAACCCCCGTCGTACCCAGCATCGGTTCGATTCTGGCCTATGCTTCAGAGGTTTTTACCCTCCATCTTCCATCGCTCCTGGAACCCCTGGCCATGCCCGATCTCGTCATTCATTTCCATAAACCCCCTTACTGGGCCGACACCGTTCACATCCACTACTGGGATACCCGCCCAGGCGGACAAGCCTCCGTTTGGCCCGGCGTGCCGATGACGGCGGAAGCAGATGGCTGGTTCGTCTACCGATTTGCCGGCATCGAGGCTGCGAGCCTGGTATTCAACGACAATCAAGGCTGTCAAACCGGTGATCTGCGCTGCGAAGCCAGCAGCTTTTACACCAATGGCCAGTGGCATGACAACCAGGCGGCCGCCGAAGCCAGCGCCGCCGCGGCTGCCGTACATCTTTCCTCTCCGCCCGGCCAGACCGCCACCCCCGCCAGTTCCCACACCCCGCTGGATCCCGCCGGGCCGCTGGGCGACTTCCGCGAGGAAACCATTTATTTTCTGCTCACCACCCGCTTCTACGACGGCGACCCGGGCAACAACTTCTTTTGCCGCGACCGCATCAAGTTCAACCGCGCGACCGGCCAGGCCGAGGACCCCCACTGGCGCGGCGATTTCAAGGGCTTGATTCAGCGGCTGGACTACATCCGCGATTTGGGTTTTACCGCGATCTGGATCACCCCGCCGGTGGAAAACCGCAGCGGCCTCGATTACCACGGCTATCACGCCTACGACTGGACCCGCATTGATCCCCGGCTGGAATCACCGGACGCCACCTATCAGGATTTGATTGACGCGGCGCATCAACACGGGATCAAGATCATTCAGGACGTGGTGGTGAATCACTCCTGCCAGTACGGCATTCGCGGCAAGGTCCACATTGATCATCTGCCGATCAAGTATTACGTCCCGCAGGGTTCCGAGCAGGGCCGGGTCAACCACGGTCCCTATCAGGGCAATCTCGGCAACTACGCCTGGCCGAACCGCGATGACATTGACAATCCGGTCGCGCCCGCCTGGTATCGGGAACGGCACACCATGGACCCGGAAGGCAAGGTTCCACTGGTGGACCCCAAAACTGGCGAGACCGTGCCCAAGCCCGGCTACAACCCCGGTCGCTTCTTCGGCATTGACGCCAACAACCTCGATCCCGAGTGGTACATGCAGCACGGCTTCATCTGCGGCGGCGACTGGGAAAGCGCCGCCGTCCAGTTGAAACACATCGCCGGGGATTGCATCAACCTCGCCACCGACCGCCAGAACGTCAAGGACTATCTGATCGGCTCCATCAACCGCCATCTCGACATGGGGGTGGACGCGCTGCGCATTGACACGGTCAAGCACGTCCCGCGCGACAACCTGTTGGAATACATCAACGCCTGGAAAGCGCACAAACCGGGGCTGTTCGTATTCGGCGAGAATCTGGTCAAGGGCTACGGCTTTGGCGATCTGGGCGGCGGCGACAATGGTCCTTCCTTCATCCGCCCGTGGTGGTACACCCGGTTGGGCCACGACCCGCGCGACCCGAATTCCGGCGGCGATTCCGGCTTCGCAGTCCTCGACTTCGGCCTGTTTTCGACTTTCCGCGACAATCTCAGCCGGGGCAGTTTCGGTGGAGTGAAGGCCGTTCTGGATATGGACTGGATCTTCGGCAACGCCAGCACCCTGGTCACCTTCCTGCAAAACCACGACGTCGGCCCGGACAACGATTTCCGCTTCCGCTTCAAGGGCGAGCAGTGGATGGCGGCGGCGGCCTACAACCTGCTGTGGACGGTGCGCGGCATTCCCTGCCTGTATTACGGCGAGGAAATCGAGTTCATGAAGGGTGCGCCGCAGGACGTGATCGGCAACGACGATACCCTGGATACGACCGGCCGCGCCTATTTCGGCGATCATCTAACCGACGAGCGGATCGCCGAAACCCAGACCCACCCGCTCTACCAGCACATCAAGCGACTGAACCAGATCCGTCGCGCCATCCCCGCCCTGCAAAAGGGCGCGATGAGCCAGATCAACGAATGGGGCAGCGGCATCAGCTTCGTCCGCGACGACAACCACGGCGAGAGTTACGTCGTGGTCGGGCTGACCATCGGCGGCGGGCAGGACATCAGCGTGAGCGGGGTTCGCAACGGGGTCTATCGGGACGCGGTGACCGGCCAGGAAATCGCCGTGGCCCACGGCGGCCTGTCCTTCCACGTGCACGGTAATTCCGCCGGGATTTATGTGCTCGACGGGCCGGGCAAGATCGGCGCGGACGGGGCGTATCTGCGGTAGTCGACATCCTCCCCAGCCTTCAGGCTGGGGAGGATGCTCATGACTGGGTATAAGTCGTTCAGCGACCGAACCGCGCCGCCCTGCCGAGCTCCCGTTCGATCTCCAGCAGCCGGTTGTACTTGGCGATGCGTTCGGAGCGGCAGGCCGAACCGGTCTTGATCTAGCCGCCGCCCATGGCGACGGCGACATCGGCCATGAAGGTATCCTCGGTTTCCCCGGAACGACGGGAGATCACGAAGCCCCAGCCCGCCTTGCGGCACAAGTGGATGGCCTCGATGGTTTCGAACCGGCCATATCGAAGATTCAGCCAGATACCCTTACGACCGCAGGGTCGCCACGAGCCGCCGGGGATTCCGGAACAGATCTAATGCTGAAAACACATCCTGAACCACGAGGTCGGCCGCCAGGATGGCGGCGGCGGCCGTCCCTTCTTCGCCCAGAACGGCAATGCCCAGAGCGGCTTGTTCGAGCATCAACCGGTCGTTGCGGCCGTTGCCGATGGCGACGGTCGTTTGCCCGCCCAACTGGCGCACGTAATCCGCTTTGGCCGCCGCCTGGTTTCCCGGCGGGAGAATC
>JAGTSD010000200.1 GCA_018262135.1 Pseudomonadota bacterium
CCGCTCCATCCTGATGTTGCGCAGCACCCGCGAGAGTGGGCCGAGGGTGAGTTCGAACATTGTCTGGAACTATGGCCATACCACCATCCCCCGCCATTTACGCGATATCGTGGTGACCGAGTATGGCGTCGCCGAGCTGCGCGGCCGTTCCGACCGGGAGGTGATCGCCGCCTTGCTCGATATCGCCGATTCGCGGTTTCAGCCGGAGTTGCTGGAGAAAGCCAAGCAGGCCGGCAAGATTCCCCAGGATTACGAGATCCCGGAACGGCATCGCTACAATACGCCGGGACGGATTCAGGCGCGGCTGGGCAAGTTCAAGAAGATGGGGCTGTGCCCGGATTTTCCGCTCGGGACCGACTTTACCGAGGAGGAAATCATTCTGGGGCGGGTGCTCAAGGGCCTCAAGGCGCGGTTGGCGACCAAGAGCGATTTGATGAAGACCATCGTCAAGGCGATGACGGTGGGATCGCCGCCCGCCGGGGCCCTGCGTTATCTGACTCGTCTCAAGCTGGATCAGCCGACCGGCCAGAAGGACAAGATGATTCAGAAGCTCATCGTGGCCGAGTTGATCGCCGGCGGCTATGTCTGAAACGAGCCGAGGCGCGGATTGAATCCCGCGCCTCGGTGAGTTGCCACGATCAGGCCAGAGGGGTTATTCCGGCTGAGCCAGTTCCTCTTCCTTAACGACGGGCGCGGGTTTGGCAGCGACCGGAGTTTCGGATGCCGGCACCGCTGGTTCTGGAACCGCGGTGCCCAGCGGTTTTGCGGCCTCGATGGCGGCGACCGCGACCGGTTCCGGCAGGGGTTCCGGCTTGAGCACCAGGCCCCCCAGCGGCGGCACGGTAATGACAATCGAGTAGGGAAGTTCCATCCACGGCTGTTCCTCGGCGATCAGATCGACCCCGCCGTTGCCGACCCCGCTGCCGCCATAGAAGTGCGAGTCGGAATTGAGGATTTCCGTATAGCGCCCCGGCCGCGGCACCCCGATCCGGTAACCGTGGCGCGGCACCGGGGTGAAGTTGACCACCACCGCCAGGAAGTCGTCATCCTTCTTGCGCAAGTAGCTCAGGATGGACTGATCGGCGTCGTGGCAATCGATCCAGGAGAAGCCCTGCCACTCGAATTCGTAATGGTGCAGTTCCGGGCTGCCGTGATAGAGCCGGTTCAGATCCTTGACCAGTTGTTGCATCCCCTGATGGAACGCGTACTGGAGTACGTACCAGTCGAGCGTGGTGGCGCTGTTCCACTCGGTGCCCTGACCGAACTCGGTGCCCATGAACAGCAGTTTCTTGCCGGGATGGGTGAACATGTAGAGATACAGCAACCGCAGATTGGCGAAGCGCTGCCATTCGTCGCCCGGCATCTTGTTGATCATCGAGCCTTTGCCATGCACCACCTCGTCATGCGAGAACGGCAGCATGAAATTCTCGGTGAAGCAGTACAGCATGCTGAAGGTCAGCAGGTCGTGGTGATATTTACGATGGATCGGATTCTGCGCCATGTAGCGCAGGGTGTCGTTCATCCAGCCCATGTTCCATTTCATGCTGAAGCCCAGACCACCCAGATAGGTGGGCCGGGTGACCTGCGGCCAGGAGGTGGATTCCTCGGCGATCACCATCGCGCCAGGATGCTCGCTGTGCACCACGGTGTTGAGTTCGCGCAGGAAATCGATCGCTTCCAGATTTTCGCGGCCGCCGTACTTGTTGGGGATCCACTCGCCTTCCTTGCGCGAATAGTCCAGATAGAGCATCGAGGCGACCGCGTCCACCCGCAGGCCGTCGAGATGAAATTCCTCGATCCAGTACAGGGCGCTGGACAGCAGGAAGTTTTTCACTTCGTAGCGGCCGAAGTTGAAGATCAGCGTGCCCCAGTCGAGATGCTCGCCCTTGCGGGGGTCGGCATGTTCGTACAGCGGCTCGCCGTCGAAGCGGGCCAGGCCGGCGGCATCCTTGGGGAAGTGCGCCGGCACCCAGTCGAGAATCACGCCGATATCGTGCTGGTGGCAGTAATCGATGAAGTAGCGGAAATCGTCCGGAGAGCCAAAGCGGCTGGTCGGCGCGTAGTAACCGGTGGTTTGGTAACCCCAGGAGGCGTCGTAGGGGTGCTCGGTGATCGGGAGCAGCTCGATGTGGCTGAAGCCCAGTTCCTTGATGTAATCCACCAGTTGGCTGGCCGCCTCCCGATAATTCAGGAACTCGCCTTCGGGTCCGCGCCGCCACGAGCCGAGATGGATTTCGTAGACGGACATCGGCTGATGCAGCCAGTCGGAACTGCGGCGCTTGTTCAGCCAGTCGGCGTCGCGCCAGGCGTAGGTGTCGGGTTTGGCGACGATGGTGGCGGTGCTCGGCCGCATTTCAAATTGCTGGCCGTAGGGATCGGACTTCAGAAAGATCGCCCCGCTGTTGCGATTGCGGATTTCGAACTTGTACAGATCGCCCGGGCACAGATTGGGGATGAACAGTTCCCAAACGCCGCTGCCGCCGCGCACCCGCATCGGATGGACCCGGCCGTCCCAGCGGTTGAAACTGCCGACCACGCTGATCCGCTCGGCGCTGGGCGCCCAGACCGCGAACAGGACGCCGGCGACGCCATCGGCCTCGTGCGGGTGCGCGCCCAGGAAGCGGTAGGCGTGCCAGTGCTTGCCCTCGCCGAACAGGTACAGGTCGAAATCGCCGACTTGCGGCGGGAAGCAGTAGGGATCGTAGGAAATATGCTCGTGGTGGTCGGAATCGCGCCAGATCAGGCGGTAGCGTTCCGGCACCTGTTCGGGTTTACCCTGCCACTCGAACAGATCGGTGTTGGGAATCCGTTGCAGCGGCAGGTTACCCTCGGCGATATGGACCTCCTGCGCATGGGGCAGGTGAGCGCGCACCACGACCTTTTTATCCTGGGGATGACGACCCAGCACGGCAAAGGGGTCATGATGGCGGGCTTCGACGATGCGTTGAAGTTCGGGTTGAAGTTTTGGGCTCGTCACGTTGTTCATCCTGTTATGTTGACGGTTGAGGCTATCCGACGGCGGGTGGCGCCGCCGACCGCGACTGGCTTTGGCTGGCGATGCCGGTTGGGTTTCAAACCTTGTTCTGGGATCAGCCATCGCGACCCGGAAACGGGCATTGAACGGTTCTGTTCTCTAGTATAACGCCGAATCGTTAAAGGGTGTTTTTCGTGAGGATATGCGGATGTTCAATGGGGAGTGCCGCTTCGTCCGCCAGGATTCCGCGTCGGGTAGATGGATCGCCGCAGCGAGTTTGACGCCTCGGAGACGATTCGCGCCGTCATGGCATCCCCGCACCGCCGTAGTTTGGTAAGATTAGCGTCGTATCATCCAAACTCATCGAAAACAACTCATCCAAAGGACGACCCATGAATTCTCGTCAATTGCTTGCATCCGCGTTGGTTTTGGGGTTGGGCGCGCTGGCGGGTTGCGGCGGCGGCTCGGACAAGCCGGTCAGCTTCCAGAAGGACGTGTTTCCCATTCTGAAAGCGAAGTGCCTGGAATGCCACATCGCGCCTGATAAAGAGGGCTACCAGAAAAGCGGGCTGGCCCTGAGCACCTATGAGGAACTGATGAAGGGCACCAAGATGGGGCCGGTCATCGTTGCCGGCCAGAGCCTCAACAGCAGCCTGAACCGGCTGATCGAAGGCCGTCCCGGCGTTGACCCCTCCATCCAGATGCCCCACGGCAAGGTGAAGCTGCCGGAAGCGGATCTGGCCACGATCCGCAAGTGGGTGGATCAGGGCGCCAAGAATAACTAGACCGCATCTTATCCCCACGCCAGTCTTCCCCCGCACCCTGGCGCGGGGGAGGAGGCCAAGCCAGCCAACCGTTCTCTTTGGATCCTGTCCGATCCATTCGTCTCTTTCCAACCCCGCCTCCGTCCGCTCGTCGCCACCCGGTGATAGGCGGTTTTTCCCATACCGAATCGTTTCCGGTGATGCATCCTATGGTTGCCTCCAGGCAGACCGCGCTGACTGGCGCAGATTTCGACACGTGGCTGAATACCCTGCACGTCCCGTGGACGCCTGACCAGATTGAGAGCGTGCGGCAGGCCTATGCGCTGGGCGGCGAGCCGGAACTGGCGGTCGCCGATCTGTTGGCTGACTTGCGCATGGATCACGAGGTGGTGGCGGCCGCCCTGTTGCACGAGCCGGTGGTTGCTGGCCGGGTCAAGCGGGCGACCGTGCGAGAGAAGTTCGGGACTGGCGTAGCCCAACTGGTGGACGGCATCGCCAAGCTGGACGCCATCGGCGAACTGCACCAGAGCGGCCAGCACGCCGGCCGCCAGTTGGAAAGCCTGCGCAAGATGCTGCTGGCGATGGCCCAGGACGTGCGGGTGGTGTTGATAAAGCTGGCGATGCAGTTGCATGCGCTGCGCCAGTTAAGCCGGGCGCCCGCCGAGGAGC
>JAGTSD010000201.1 GCA_018262135.1 Pseudomonadota bacterium
GCGCAGGTCTTCCAGCCGCCGTTCAAAGCGGTCGAGCGTGGCCCCGTCCGGTTCGGGCAAACCGAGTTGCGTCCAGTCCACGGGCAACCGCCGCAGGCGGCGCAACCGCCAGAACCGCCGCCAGGGAGCCAGCCAGCGCTGCCAGCCCGATTCGGTTGCCGGTTCGGGAGGCGGCAGGGAACGGGGTAAGGAAATGGGCGCCGACTCAGCCAGCCCGATGGCGGTTTCCAGATCGCGAATGGTGGTTTCCAGCCGGCCTAGCTCATCCGCGCGCTCCGCCGCGCGTTGGGCGTGGTCAATGGCAGCGGCCCGGGCGGCGTCCAACTGGACGAGCGCAGCGCTGGAGGCTGCCAGGCGTTCCCGTCGTCCCGTCCCGCCGGGTCGCGCCAGAATCGCGTCTATAGCCCGCTCGAAGCTGAACCCTTCGCCACCGTCGCGAGTATTGGCGCGAATGAGCAGCGGGCGGCGCTCCACCCTCTCCGCGAACCGATCCACCACGGCGTCAATGGCCTGATGGTTGCGGCTGGCGAACAGCACGCTTCGCCCGGCCAGGGCGGCGCTGGCCATCAAGGCGACCGCTACCTGCGACTTGCCAGTGCCGGGCGGTCCGGTGACCACGGTCAGCGGGCGGTTGAGACCATCGCGCACGGCGCGCAACTGATCCTCACCCAGCGGTAGCGGTTCCAGCACCGCCACCAGGGATTCGGCCGGTTTCTCAGGCGCGGACGTATCGCTAAAAAAGGCGGTCAACGCGGTCTGGCTCAGTTCCTGATCGGTCCACTGGGTCAAATCCAGCAGGTCCCGGACGGTGTGGCGGGCAAACTGGAGATCGCTCGACAGAAAGAGACCTAAAGCACCGTAAAGGCCCCCTGGCCCTCCACAGTCCAGGGTAGACAAGGGACGGACGGGATCGAGGGGCGTGCGCAATTCGGTGGGAACCGCACCGGCCAACCGTTCGATGAAGGTGCGCCAGTCTACAAACGAGCCGGTGTGCCACACTTCGTCATCGGCGCTGACATCCAGAGCGTCGAGCAATTCGCGCACCCGCCGCCCGCGCTGGCGCTGGCCCCGCACCCAGGACCATTCAACGGCGGGCGTCTCCGCCAGGAGCATCAAACGCAAGGTTTCGGCATCCAGCGTCCAGTCGGCGGCCACGGTAGCTACCGGCACCAGGAACGGTGGGCGGGTGACATCGCCGGAGCGGACCAGAGCGATGGGAAACGCCACATGGATGGGCTCGCGGCGCCGCCGCGCCAGTACGGTCAGAAAAGCAGGAGGCAAAACCGACCGCGCAATCTCCAGCACCGCCAGTTCGCTTTCACCCGGCCACCATCGTCCGCGCGGCGCCAGCAGGATGAACTGTTCGCCGTGGCGGCTGGGGTCGCTGAGGAGCAAGGCGCGTTCGTTGCGGGCCAAGGCCTCGCGATAGTAAGGCAGGAGTCGGCGCAGCAGCGTCCAGGAGGGTTGAATCGGTTCGTCGGCGCTGGCGAGTAGCGGCGGAGCGGTTGGGGCGGCACGGGTAGCGCCCGGCGTGGCGGGTATAGCCGTCAGCCAGGGACCGGCGTTGGCGCGGGCTGAAGACCCGGCCAACTCCAATGATTCCGGGTCACCCGCTGCGTCTGCGGGGCGGGGTTTTGGGATACTGGCGGAAAACCACCGACGCCGGGCGCCGATTGTGACCAGCCCCGCGCGTTGCAGATTCAGTAAGGCTGCTGCGACCGTATCCACGCCAGGTTTTTGCCGATCCTGGCGCACACGGTTGCACACTTCTTCATGATGCAACCCTTCGGGATGCCGTTCGATCAGGTTGAGGATATTGGCTGCAAGCGAACCACCTTGGTCGCGCGCCAGCATTATTCTTCCTTATGTAGCATGTCAGTACATGCTACAGTTTAACAGCTTCCATACCATCAACCAAACAGCAGTATTCCCAAATTTCCACGAAGGCTGTTTTCTTTACATGAGTGGGATCCAGCACGCCACGGCTCCCGTGGACGGCTGGAATCGCGATCAGCCGAACTCGTCCGGCCCGAACCCTACCAGCGGCAGCAACCGTTTCAGCCCTTCCGCCAGCGTCTCGGGATCGTCGGTGCGCAGGGTGAGATGGCCGATCTTGCGGCCGGGACGCGGGGCCTTGCCGTAGGCGTGGTAATGGGTCCCGGCGACCGCCAGCGCCGCCGCCCGGTCCGGCATCGCGCCGATACAGTTCAGCATGGCGGAATGGCCGATGGCGGTGGTCGCACCCAGCGGCAGACCCAAAATCGCTCGCAGGTGGTTCTCGAACTGGCTGGTTTCCGCGCCCTCGATAGTCCAGTGCCCGGAATTGTGAACGCGCGGGGCGATTTCGTTGGCGGTCAGACGGCCGTCCTGGACGAAGAACTCGACCGCCAGCAGGCCGACGTAATTCAGTCGGTCCAGCAACCGGCGGGCGTAGTCCCAACCCTCGCGCTCCAGTTCCGGCGCGAGACAGGGCGCCCGCGACAGCCGCAGGATGCCATCGCGATGGTGATTCTCCACTAGCGGATAGAACGCGGTTGTGCCGTCGCGGCCTCGCACCGCCAGCACCGAAACTTCCCGCTCGAACGGTACGAACCCTTCCAGAATCAGGGGTGCGCCGCCCAGCGCCCGCCAGGCCGGCTCGATATCCTCGGGCGCGCGCAAGACCCGCTGCCCCTTGCCGTCATAGCCCAGCCGGCGGGTTTTCAACACCGCTGGCAGTTCCACCCGCACCACGGCCCCGCGCAGTTCCTCCAGACTGGCCACGGTGGCGAAGGTCGGGGTGGGAATGCCCAGTTCCCAGAACAGGGTTTTTTCCGTAACCCGGTCCTGCGCCGCCGCCAGCGCGCCGGGCGGAGGGTAGACCGCCACCTGCCGTTCCAGCGCCAGGGCGGCGGTGGCCGGCACGTTCTCGAAATCGAAGGTCACCACCTCGGCCCATTCGGCCAGTTGCTCCAGCCGGGCTTCGGCGTCGTAGTCGCCCCGCAGCAGCGTCGCCACCTGGCCGGCGCAGGCGTCGGCGGCGGGATCGAGCACCTGAAAGCGCAAATCCAGCGGATAGCCGGCCAGCGCCAGCATCCGCGCCAGTTGGCCGCCGCCGACAATACCGACGTTCATGACTGGAGATTCCTCGGATCGGGTTCGGCCAGCACCCGCTCGGTCTGGCGGGCGCGGAACTCGCGCACGGCCTCGCGGATCGCCGGGTATTTGTTGCCGAGCAGAGCGGCGGCCAGCAGGGCGGCGTTGATGGCGCCGGCCTTGCCGATGGCGAGGGTGCCGACCGGGATGCCGCCCGGCATCTGCACGATGGACAGCAGCGAATCCAGGCCGTTGAGGGCCTGCGACTGCACCGGCACGCCCAGCACCGGCAACACGGTCTTGGCCGCCACCATGCCCGGCAGGTGCGCAGCGCCGCCGGCCCCGGCGATGATGACCTCCAGCCCGCGCGCCTCGGCGCTGGCCGCGTACTCGAACAGCAGGTCGGGGGTGCGATGGGCCGACACCACCCGGACTTCGTGGGGCACGCCCAGCGCGTCCAGGGTGTTCGCCGCGTGTTCCAGGGTGCTCCAGTCGGAGGTGGAGCCCATGATCAAGCCAACCAGTGGATTCATGCGTATCGTGCTCGCGCCAAGGTCAAAGTGGGTTCGCCGCAGTGTAGGAATCATTATGCCCCGGCGACTGCGCGCTGGCATCCCTTTCCATGGCAGCGGGCCGCATCCTACTCGTCCCAGCCGTCCGCGCCAAACTCCAGCAACGCTCGCTCCGTTTCGCTCAAGACCACCAGCACGCCGGCGTGCTGGCGCTGCAGCCAGGCCAGCCGCTCGCAATGGTCGGTGAGTTCGTCGGCGTCGAGGGCAACCGCTTCATTCAACAGGAGGGTCAATTCCGCGACCGATGCTTCCAGTTCGCCCAGTTCGTTCAGCAGTTCCAGCCGCCGAATCCGCAAGTCGTGGAATGTCATCATCATCTCGGCGAAACCTCGCGGTCAACCGACCTCAAACCCCACCACGTTCCGGCTGGCGCGGCTGAATTCGACGCCGATCAAATGAATCGGCTGGCCCAGCACCCGATATTTCTCCGCGTAGCCCTTGTCTTTCAATTGCTGCAACGCCCGGCCTTCGGGCGTCAGTTCCACTACCTTGAACTCGAACAGATAAACCCGTTCGTTAAATTTGACCGTCATATCAATGCGGCCCTGATTGGTAGCGTCTTCCAGAACGATGTCCAGCCCCAGGGCGGCGAAGTAGCTGTAGAACACGCTGGCGTAATAGCCTTCGTAGCGGCTGATCGGGTTGTTGTCGTACCACTGGTGCGGAATGGTGGCGAAAAACGCCTGAAACAGGTCTTTCAGCCCGACCAGGTCATTGGCTTGGAGCAATTGATAAAGGGTTTTGCGGTTG
>JAGTSD010000202.1 GCA_018262135.1 Pseudomonadota bacterium
GGGGTGTTGAGTTCGATGTTGAACACGCTCAGTTCCGGGACCACCAGCGGATCGGCCAGCCGCTCCAGGAAAGCCCGGTTGAGCGGCGCCGGCTGGCCCTGGCGATCCACCAGCCACGCCTCGATCTCGAAACCGGCAACGCCGCCCGCCGGCGCGAACCGGTCCCCCTGGAACCAGTCGCGCAGGGTCGCGGTTTCCTGACGCAACTGCGCCCGGAACCGGCGGAAATCCTGACGGGTGAAGGTCGAACGGGAAATTTCCTGACCCATGCGCGGCGTCTCCCGATGGCGGATTGTTTTCGAAACTATAGCCGACCACGCTCGTCGCGGAAGGCGAAACCCCGCAGCGGAATATCCAGATTCCGGGTCAGGGCGATGGCCTGGAACCGGTCGCCCATTTCGCCGGGCAAGGTCAGTAGCTTGACCTGACGCGCCTGCTCCAGATAGTGGACTGCATCGGTGGCGTCCACCTCGGCCAGCAACTCCATCAGCCCGCAGCCAAACAGGAAATAGTTCTGGCGCGTGTAGCCGGCGACCTCCAGCCCGATGGTCAGGGCGGCATCGGCCACGGCGGTAAAATCGACGCTGGCGGTGATGTCCTGCAAGCCCGGCAAAATCAGCGGATCGTCGTGAACACGATGGCGATAGTGGCAGAGCAGGGTACCCCTCGCGCGTTCGGGGTGGTAATAGTCGCGGTGCGGATAGCCGTAGTCCACGAACAGCAGCGCACCCGCCGCCAGCGGTTCGGCGACGGCGCGCAGCCAGTCTTCCAGATGGGGAACGTATTCCGAGGTGTAGCCCTCCGGCAGGCGCCAGCCCAGTTCTGCCTCGATCCGCGTGATCATGGCCGTCACCGCCGAGTCTTCCTCGCCCTCGGCCCAATCCAGGCCAGCCTCGGTCCAGGTGACCATCAGGCGGCGCGGGCCGTGCGCGGTGATGCGGAAACGCTCGACCGGCAGCGCATCCAGCACTTCGTTGCCGAGGACGATCCCGCAAAACCCCGACTCTGGGAGGGCATCCAGCCAGACGACCCGCTCCAGCAGTTCAGGCGCCCGGTCGGCCAGGGTTTGGCGCTGGCGTTCGCGCAACTCGCCGCTGAGTTCCAGGATGGCATAGCATTGCGGCAGGGCATCCAGGGCGCGCAGTTCCAACAGGAGGTCCACGGCCATGATGCCGGAACCCGCGCCCAGTTCGAGAATTTCGCCGCTGCCGAGCGCCTGTAGAATCTCCCCGCACTGGCGGGCGAGGCAACGGGAAAACAGCGGCGACAGTTCCGGTGCGGTGACGAAATCGCCACCAGGCCCGAATTTGCGGGCGCCAGCGCGGTAATAGCCCAGTCCTGGCGCGTACAGGGCCAGATCCATGAACCGGGCGAAGGAGATAGCGCCACCGGCGTTAATGATCTCGGCGCGCAGGTGGTCGAGCAGCCGGGCGCTGTGCGCGGCGGCAGTGGGATCGGGTGCGGGCAGGGTGTTGAGCGAAGGGAGGGGCATGATCATGGGTGGCGCGCGGGTGGCTGGATTCTGGTGGAAAGAGGGAATGACCATCCAGTTTTTACCACAAGCTCGGTCAGCGCGCCCGTCGCAAGATGATCAAGTGGTTGCAGGGTATAAACCAGCGCCGCAAATCCGTTAAAATAGTCAAAATTTAGTTTTATCCCTCCTGCCTGATCAGGCTTCTCACTGCTTCCGATGAAAACACCTGTTATCGCTTTATTGTTGCTCCTGCTCCTGTTCGTCTCCCCCGTCCAGGCTCAACCCGATCCCGCCGCACCATCGCCAACCCCCGCCTATGTCAGCGATACGGTGGACATACCTCTGCGCGCGGGCGCTTCCAACCGCCACAAGGTGATCGGCGCGGTGCGCGGCGGTTCCCCAGTCCAGGTGCTGAAGGTGGACGCCGCCAAGGGTTATACCCAGATTCGCACCTCTGCCGGGGTGAGCGGCTGGTTGCCCAGCAATCAAATCACTAAAACTCTCAGCAGTCAGGAACAAGTGACCGCGACGCGCCAGGAACTGGAACAGTTGAAAACGCGGTATTTCGAAGCCCAACAGCACATGGATAGCATGGTTAGCCAACCCGACGGGGAAGCCCCGAACTATCCCCGGCTTTATGAGGAAGCTCTACTCTTGCGCCAGCAATTGGCGCAATACCGCAAAGTGGCAGCCGATACCGTGGCGATTGACGAGCGTAACAAGGCCTTGCAGGAGCGCGTGGTGACCCTGGAGCGGGAACTACAAATGATTCAGCAGGAAAACCAGGCATTGCGTAACGACAACGAAAATATCCGGTTGCTGATGGGGATAGTGATTCTGGGTGCGTGTCTGCTGGTGGCGGTGATGATGCCACGCATCCGGGAGCAGAAGCGGGCGCAGTGGAACCAGCTATGAGTGATGGCGGGTCTCAATCTGACGTGGACTGTTGGTAGACGGCGGCGTGGCTCAGGCGGCGGCTTCGCTCTTGTCCACCAGTTGCAGGAACAACTCCTCCAGCCGGTTGGCCTTGTTGCGCAGGCTGGAGATTTCGATGCCGCGCGCCGACAACTGCGCGAACAGCGCGTTGAGACCCCATTCCTTGGCGACATCCACTTCCAGCGTGAGTTCGTCCAGCCGGCGCAGCGGATAACCGGGGATTTCCGGCAAGCTGGCGAGCGGCTGGCGTAGATTGAGCACGAAGGTTTCCAGGTGTAGCCGACCCAGCAGAGTCTGCATCCGGGTGTTCTCGATAATCGCGCCCCGGTCAATGATGGCGATGTGCCGGCACAGCGTTTCCGCTTCTTCCAGATAGTGCGTGGTCAGGATGATGGTGGTGCCCTGGGCGTTGATTTCGCGCAGGAAGTCCCACATCGAGCGGCGGATTTCAATGTCCACGCCGGCGGTCGGTTCGTCGAGGATCAGCAGTTTCGGCTGGTGGATCAGGGCGCGGGCGATCATCAGCCGCCGCTTCATGCCGCCGGACAACTGGCGGGCCATCCCCCGGCGCTTTTCCCACAGGCCGAGTTGCTTGAGATAGGTTTCGGCCCGCTGCCAGGCCAGGGCGCGGGGAATGCCGTAATAGCCGGCCTGATTGACCACGATCTCGGCCACCGGCTCGAACTGGTTGAAGTTGAACTCCTGCGGCACCAGGCCGATGCAGGATTTGGCGGTGTTCAGCTCGCGATCGAGATCGTGGCCGAACACCTGGACCGTGCCGCCGGTCTTGCGCACCAGCGAGCAGACGATGCCGATGGTGGTGGACTTGCCAGCGCCGTTGGGACCGAGCAGCGCGAAGAATTCGCCTTCCTCTACCTCCAGATCAATGCCGCGCAGGGCTTCCAGACCGTTAGCGTAGGTTTTGCGCAGGTTGTGGAGGACCAGGGCGGGTGTGGACATGCCGGTGACTCTCGTGGGCGGAGGGTGGGTTACGGTTGTTGGGCGACCAGATACGGCTCAAATTCCGGGGTGTAGCGTTCCTGGAAACTGCCATCCCGACCGATCAGGATGAAAAAAGCCGCGAGGTGGTGTTCGCTGGCCAGTTGAAAGCCCAGCTCCGGGCCGGCGGCGAACAGGGCGGTGTCGATGGCGTCGGCGACCATGGACTGATCGCTGACGACGGTTACCGACGCCAGGGTTTGCGGAATCGGCCGACCGGTGTGCGGGTTGATAATATGGGCGTAACGCTGGCCGTTCTGCTCGAAGAAGTTGCGATAGTCGCCGGCGGTGGAAACGCTGTGGTCGCCGACCCGGATCAGCCGTTCGACTGCACGCTGGCCCGGCACGGGCTTTTCGATGGCGATGGTCCAGGGTTGCCCCCGGCCGTTGCGGCCCCTGGCGCGAATGTCGCCGGCGATGGCGACCAGATAGTTCTGGATGCCGCTGGCGTCCAGCAGCGCCGCCAGTTGATCTGCGCCGTAGCCCTTGGCCAGCGCTGATAAATCCACGTAAAGATCGGCGCGCTCCTTTTTAAGCGCTGGCGGTTGATCACGGGTTTGCAGCCGCCAGTAGCCGACCCGGTCCCGCGCCTGGGCGATGGCCTCGTCGGAGGGAACCTGGTCGCGGCGCGGTTCCGGCCCGAAACCCCACAGATTGACCAGCGGTCCGACGGTGATATCGAATGCGCCGTTGCTGAGTTCGCTGGTGCGCAATCCCTCGGCGACCACTTGCAGCAGTTCGGGCGAAACCGCGATCCAGTCGGTGCTGGGATTCTGGTTGAAGCGCGACAGTTCCGAATTTGGGTCGTAGGTGGACATCTGCTGGTTGATGCGGGCCAGCACCGCGTCCACCCGTTGTTTGAGATCAGCGGGCACGGTTTGTCCCGGCGCGGGAACCAGCTTGATTTCGTAGCTGGTGCCCATGGTGGCGCCGGCGAGGCGGACGGTGGGATCGGGCGGGGGCGATTCGCAGGCGCTCAGAGCAGCAGCACGATCAGGAGGAGCGACAGCGGTGAAACAAAGCGGCGCAACGTCATGAGAGCAGTCAGAGGGAACATCCAACAATCCCCGCCATCATGGCGGGGTCAGGTTCGGGCCGGCGGATCTGGTAGGGGACCCACCAGCCCAATGTGGCGGAATCAGCCGTTGGCGGCTTCCATCGCGGCGATGGCCTCGGCCAGCTTCACCAGCCGGCGGGCGCTTTCGACATGCAGATTCTCGACCAGCTTGCCGTCCACCACCACTACGCCCTTGCCTTGGGCGGTGGCTTCGGCGTGGGCGGCGATGATCTTGCGCGACCAGGCGACGGCATCCGCCGAGGGCGCGAAGATCCGGTTGGCGGCGGCGACGGTCTTGGGATGAATCAGCGTCTTGCCGTCGAAGCCGAATTCAACGCCCTGTTTGCAGGCGTATTCAAAACCTTCATCGTCGTTGAGGTCCAGATACACACCGTCAAGAATCGCCAGGCCGTTGGCGCGGGCGGCCAGCAGGCACAGGCTCAGCGAGGTCAGCATCGGCAGCCGCTCGCGGGTGTGGGCGCAGTTGAGGTCCTTGGCCAGATCGGAGGTGCCCATCACCAGGCAGGCAAGGCGGGGACTGGCGGCGGCGATGGCCGGCGCTTCCAGCATCCCGCGCGGAGTTTCCATCATGCACCAGATCGCCATATCGTCCGGGGCGCCGGCGGCGTTCATGATGTTCTCCACCTGCCGGACCGTGTCGGCGCTTTCCACCTTGGGAATGAGGATGGCGTGCCCACCGCAGGTCGAGGCGGCGACGATGTCGTCGTGACCCCAGGGTGTGGCCAGGCTGTTGACGCGGATAGCCAGTTCGCGCTGGCCGTAACCGCCGGCCTTGACCGCCTCGCAAATCTGCTGGCGAGCGACGATCTTGGCGTCCGGGGCGACGGCGTCCTCCAGATCGAGGATGTAGCCATCGGCGGGCAGGGTGCGGGCCTTGTCCAGGGCGCGGGCGTTGGAGCCCGGCATGTACAGGACGCTGCGGCGAGGGCGTACGGGATTGGACATGGGCAATCTCCCTTGGTTTATTGAATGCGGAACTGCGAGTGGTGGAAAGCAGATTTCGGGGGAACCGAATGGCTAATCATACACCCCTGGCTCGGATGAAGAGGAGGGGGCGATGACCGCCCAGCCGCAACAGCAGCGCCAGCAGCAGGGTGTTGCCGAGCAGCAGGTAGAGATTGTAGTGGGGCAGATTCAGCGGGATGAATTTCAGTTCCACCAGCAATACGCCCAGCGAGGCGATCAGCAGATAGACCGCCACCAGCCGGTTGACGGTGCTGGCGCCGACCATTGCCGTCGCCCCCTGGCGGATGCTGAGCAGCGATAAAAACAGCAGCGGCACGATGCCGATGGAAAACACCTTGTAGGCGATCAGCAGCGACGGAATGATCGCTTTCAGCCGCAGCGCGAACAGGGTGGCGAGCACCGCCGCCAGCATCATGCAGCCCCGAATGATCCACACCTGGGCGGTATCGTTCGGCGCGCGCCCCAGCAGCCGCAGACCGTGGGCGATCACGTCCCGCCCCAGCAGCGTCCCGGTAGTGATGAGGATGATGTCGGCGCCCGACAGCGGAATGGACAGCAGCGCCACCAGCACGAAATCGGCCAGTTGACCGCTGAAGAGCTGCGTGACCAGGGTCTGGATGGTCAGATCGGGTTTGGCGACGGTGATGAGACCCTTGGCCAGGATGCCGATGAACACGATCAACAGCGAAATCGCCACGATCAGGGCGCTGGCCAGCAGCAGGCCCCGGCGGGCGCTGGCGATGTCGCGGGCCACGAAAATCCGCGAATACATGTCCGGCCCGAACAGGTAGGACAGGCCGACCGGGATGAAAATGCCGAGGAACAGGCTGAAAGTGAACGCCTCGTCGAAGCCGAAACGCAGGTTCAGCGGCGGGCGCGGTTCGGTTCCAATGGGCGCGGCCAGACTCAGCGTCAGCAGCAGGGCCAGTCCCGCCACCATCACCGTCACTTGCAAAAAACCGGTCTTGACCGTGCCGGCCTGCCCGACCAGCAGGCTGTACGCGGCAAAGATCAGGGTGAACAGGGCGTAGCCCAGCGGTTCGCTGCCCAGCAGTTGGGTCAGGATGTTGCCGCCAGCGATGATCTGGCCGGCCAGCACCATCAGCCAGGCGAGGAACAGCACGGCGCTGACCAGCAGGCGGATGTTGTCGCCGAACACCTGGGCGATGATGTCGCCGATGGTATAGCCCTTGACCCGCCAGACCGTGTCGAGAAAGGTGTAGGCCAGCACCACCAGGAAAATGGCGCCGGACAGTGTCCACCACAGGGCGTTCAGGTTGTATTGATAGGCGTAGCCGGCCAGCCCAAACACCGAGGATGCGCCGAACGCCAGCGCCACCAGCGACATGCCGACGCTGAAGCCACCTGCCTGCCGGTCGTAGACCACGAATCCGTCCAGACTGGCGCCGCGATGCCGGAGCCAGTGATGGAAACCGATGCCGAACAGCAGGGCGATGTAGAGAATCAGCCAGATCATGCGCGTGCCTCGCGAAGGGAGGTGGGATGGAAGCGCGGCATTATCGGCGGGGAGAGTGGGTTTTCAAAGGGGGTGAGCGCGGTGGGAAAGATGGGGTAGGATGATCGAAACGCTGGATTTATTGTGGGAATGAAGGTCATGAATAATTTAGAGCAAGCCGAGATTTTGTTACACCGGATGACGCGCGCTGAAAAGGCGATGGTCCTGCAATGGATTGCTCGGGATATTGGCGAGGCTTTTCCGGGAATCGAGAACAACGCGGGCATCTGTGGCGGCGTGCCCTGTATTGTCCGCACCCGCATTCCGGTCTGGGTGTTGGTTCAGGCGCGGCGGCAGGGGGTTGGCGAAGCGGAATTGCTGAGGGCCTATCCGGCGTTGCGCGCCGAGGATTTGACAAACGCCTGGGCTTACGCTCGCGCTCACGCGGATGAGATTGATCGGCAGATTCGGGCCAACGAGGAGGATTGATGGCCCGTTTGTACGCGGATGAAAATTTTCCCTTGCAGGTGGTCGAGCACCTGCGGCGGTTTGGCCACGAGGTACTGACGATCCAGGAGGATGGTTGCGCCGGTCAGGCGATAACCGATCCTGCCGTTCTGGCTCGGGCGACCGAGCAAGGGCGGGCATTGCTGACGCTCAATCGCCGGGATTTCATCCGCTTGCATCTGCACGATTCCCGGCATGGCGGCATCATCGCCTGTACGTTCGATGCCGATTTCGAGCGGCAGGCGGAGCGTATCGCTGCGGTGATCGGAACGTGCGCCTGCCTCGACGGCCAGTTGATTCGTATGAATCGGCCTGCTTGAACGCGATTGATCGCAGTGGCTCAGCCTCCCAGAAACTTGTCGGCGTCCAGCGCCGCCATGCAGCCGCTGCCGGCGGAGGTGATCGCCTGGCGATAAACGTGGTCGGCCACATCGCCGGCGGCAAACACGCCGGGGATGCTGGTGGACGTGGCGCCGCCCTCGCTGCCGCCCTTGACCTGGATGTAACCGTTGTGCATCTCCAACTGGCCGGCGAAGAGGTCGGTGTTCGGCTTGTGGCCGATGGCGATGAATACCCCTTGCAGCGCAATTTCCCGGGTCGCGCCGGTTTTGACGTTCCGAATGCGGATGCCGGTCACGCCGCTGTCGTCGCCCAGCACCTCGTCCAGCACGCTGTCCAGCTCCAGCCGAATCTTGCCGCTGGCCACCTTCTCCATCAGCTTGTCCATCAGAATCTTCTCGGCGCGGAACTGCTGGCGACGATGCACCAGGGTTACCTCGCTGGCGATGTTGGCCAGATACAGCGCCTCTTCGACCGCCGTGTTGCCGCCGCCGATGACCGCGACTTTCTGATTGCGGTAGAAAAAGCCATCGCAGGTGGCGCAGCCGGACACGCCCTTGCCCATGAACGCCTGTTCCGACGGCAGGCCGAGATACTGGGCGCTGGCCCCGGTGGCGATGATCAGGGCATCGCAGGTGTATTCGCCGGAATCACCGATCAGCTGGAACGGCCGTTCTTGCAGTTTGGCGGTGTGAATCTGATCGAAG